>PKTD01000205.1 GCA_002869315.1 Marinilabiliales bacterium
CATGAATTTGATAATAAATAACAATTGGTGGTGGCACAATAACTTATTCCATAGGGATAGTTAGGTGTGATTTATTAATTGTTGGTAAATGATATTTAAAGACGTCCCGTTTGGGTCGGCTTTTTTTTTGATTAAAACTTAAATATAAACAGATGAAAAGTAAAATTCAATATTGGTTAAAAAAAGTAATCTTTCGATGGCGTTTATCATTTTTCGAACCTGGAACCCTATAAATACAAATCATGATAAATTTTAAAATCGAAAAAGATGAATACAATAACAATAGAAAAGGAAAATGAAGTAAAACAATTTGATTCAATTAACGGAAGATTTGGTGAATTTGGTGGCATGTATGTACCACCTGTTTTAGAGTCGAAACTTTTAAATCTGGCAAGCGTTTTTGACGAAATAAAAAATAGTAAAAAGTTTGAGGAGGAGTTTATATATTATTTAAAAACTTATGTAGGAAGGCCTTCTCCTCTTTACTATGCAAATAACCTATCTGATCTAGTGGGATCAAAAATATATCTTAAAAGGGAGGACTTAAATCATACTGGATCTCATAAAATTAATAATACTATTGGTCAGATATTAGTCGCCAAACATATGGGAGCAACCGAGATAGTAGCTGAGACCGGTGCCGGTCAGCATGGAGTAGCTACTGCAACTGCAGCAGCATTATTTGGTATGAAATGTAAAATCTTTATGGGTGCCAAAGATGCTGAAAGGCAGAAAATGAATGTAAGCAGAATAAAGTTGCTTGGAGCAGATATGGTTCTAACTCATGAAGGCCGGGGAACACTTAAAGACGCCGTCGATGCAGCCCTTGGATATTATATTGAAAACCCTGATGTTTTTTATTTACTGGGTTCACAAGTGGGGCCACACCCCTATCCGACAATGGTAGGATATTTTCAAAGCATCATTGGTAAAGAGGCAAAAAAGCAAATACTGGAAACAGAAGGCAGACTACCGGATAATTTGTTTGCATGCATTGGTGGAGGTTCAAATGCCATTGGTCTTTTTGGGGATTTCCTTTATAACGAAAATGTTTCCATATTTGCTGCAGAAGGTGGTGGTGAAGGTGCAATCCTAGGCAAAACAGCAGCTACTTTGAGCCTGGGTAAACCTTGAGTATTTCAGGGCACTTTCTCTTATGCTTTATCGGATGAGAACGGTGATGTTTATCCTACACATTCCATAGCGGCAGGTTTGGATTATCCTGGAATAAGCCCGCAACATGCTTTGCTAAAAGACAGCAACCGGGCTGAATATCATTTAATTACTGACCAAGAAGCTATAAAAGCTTTTAAAATACTATCCTCTCTGGAGGGAATTATCCCAGCAATAGAATCATCACATGCTGTGGCTTTAGCATTAAAAGTTTTGAAAGATAAACCTGATCAAATTAGCATTATTAACCTTTCGGGAAGAGGTGACAAGGATGTGGAGAGGAATTTGATGTAAGAGGATAATAGTTATGAGTTTTGAATTAATGTTTGGTGTTTATAATTTGTAAAAAATTTACTATTTTTACAAAAACACCTAAAAATGCAGTGGTCGGTACGCCCTTTCGCTCGATTGATAATTTTTTATATTCTCGGCATTTTAGCCGCAAATAAGTTATTGTTTATTGAAATCAGGTTTGTTCCGACCATTGCTTTTTTTGTCCTCCTGCTTGCAGCATCACTACTCATCATCATATTTTTTAATTCTTATAAAAACCGTTGGATTGCAGGAATGGTATTCTATGGATTAAGTTTTTTTGCAGGCTTTTACAATCTTTATTTTACAAACAAACCTCTTTATCAGCAAATTGAAAACTCAGAAAATAAAACATATATAGGTGAAATTATTAGTGATATTTCTTTTACGGATAAGTCTTTAAGGTTTGAACTTATCATTCATGAACTTAATTCAGATACGCCAGTTGAGGCAGAAAAAGTAATAGCCTATTTTAAACCCAACCAAAAAAGTATGGAACTTGTTTATGGCGACAAGATAATTCTTAATGCAATACCTCAACTTATTAATAACAAAGGGAACCCCGGAGAGTTCGATTATAAATCCTATTTAATTCACAAAGGAATTTCAAAATCCATTTACCTTAAACCCAATGATTGGAAATACTTAAAACACGACCCTTCTAACTTACTTATAGCATACGCAAGATCCATAAGGAGAAACTTATTACGACGACTTGAAACTCATTTGCTTTTCAAAAATACCTATGAGGTAGCCGCAGCAATACTGGTGGGCTACGACGTATTAATGGATGACGATACAGAAAAAAGTTATGTTCATGCAGGCGCCATGCATATTTTGTTTGTATCAGGTCTCCACGTTGGCGTAATATTCATCTTAATGAGTTTACTTCTGAAGTTTATGTTAAAAACTAAAACCACAAGATTTTTGAGAATACTCTTATTGCTTACTAGTATATGGTCCTATGCTTTACTGACAGGAATGTCACCATCTGTTCAAAGGGCTAGTATTATGTTCTCATTTTTTGTAATTGGCCAAGGCTTGAAACGACCCAAAGACTCTTACAATACTTTGGCTGCTTCTGCTTTTGTAATGCTGGCAATAAATCCAAATTTATTATTTCATGTTGGGTTTCAACTTTCTTATGCAGCAGTATTAGGAATAATTTCAGTTTACCCCTCACTTTACAGGATGCTCTATTTTAAAAATAAAGTAGTTGATTATTTTTGGTCGATAATATGTGTATCCATAGCAGCACAACTGGCTACCTTTCCAATAGGAACACACTATTTTCACTACTTCCCTAATTACTTTTGGATAACCAACCTATTAGTAATTCCAGCATCTTTTGGCATAATAGTCTCCGGATTTATATACTTTATTTTCAGTTGGGTACCATATATGTCAGCATTTTTGGGCGCAACAACTTCTTTATTGGTATTGTTGTTAAATTATTTGGTTGCCTTTGTGGAGTATTTACCGTATTACGGGACAGATAATATTTATATGCCATGGGTGAATACTATTCTTATTTATCTGATAATTATAATGCTTTTTCATATGCTAATGTATAAAAGAATCAGGCTTTTGATTTATTTTGCCTCTGTTTTATTAATGCTGATTGGCATAAACACTATCGTTAAATACAAGCACAGCAAAAACTCAAAATTTATTATTTATAATGTTAATAATCAGGATGTGATTCAATTCGTTGATGGAGTAAATTCATATGTTTTAACATCGGAAAATAAAGGAAATAAGAAGAAAATAAAGGAATTTGTCATAAGTCCATACAATATTAAAATCGGAATTAAAAATGAAATGATTTTTGGTTTAAATGAACTTTCAAAATACGATACTCCAAATTTAATGATTAAGGGTAATTTCATACAATTTAATCAAAACAGATTTATGATTTTGTCGGATAAAGATATTTTCACAACCTCCGACAGTCTTAATAAACTAAAGGTAAACACTCTGATAATTACCGGAAAACACAAACTAGATTTAAGTTTGTTGAAATCATGTATTTTTTTTGATGAGATAATTATTTGTTCGGGTGTTCCCTATTGGAAAAGGAGGAAGTTGATTGAAGAATGTAAGATTCTAGAAATAAAGTATATTGATATTAAAAAAGAAGGAGGGAAAGTTTTCGAAATTTGATAGTATGGAACCAAATTTTTATTAAAAACGATAAATGAATTTATAATTTTATTACTTTTCTACTAATAATATTATTTTCTGTAAAAATCTTAAGTTGATATAAACCAGTTTTATATGATGATAAATCTATAATAATTTTGGTTGCATTTGCTTTGTACTGTGGTGAGCACAACTGTCCTACTGAATTTATAATAGAAAAATGGATAAACTTATCTGCTTCAATTATCAATTGGTCAGTAAAAGGGTTCGGATATACCTTAAATTCAATTGAATTACTGAAGGATTCCTGGAAGTTAATTAATGGATTCACAATTTGTGAAATAGTATCGGCAAAATCACAATTTATGGCGACCAAATTAACTAAGTATTCTCCAATTACATCATATGTATGTATAGGATTCTTCTCTTCTGAGGAATTACCGTCTCCAAAAGTCCAATAATAATTATTAGCATTTTCCGATTTGTTAATAAATTCTACTACACCATTTTCGAAAATCGTATATTCAAAATTTGCTTGTGGATCGTATAATCCTATATACCAAGTGCTCAAATCATCATAAACAACTTCCTTTACTGCTTGTCGGATACTCTCAGCTTCTGCTGAAGATAGAGTAAAATCATAATCTATCAATAAAGGATTTTTTCGAAATATAGTGCTATAAAAACAACAGGCTGCAGCATAAGAACCAGCAGCAGAAGGGTGACTTTCATCTGACATATATAATTCAATATCTGGGAATTCAGTTCTTATTCGTTTCCAAACAGCCCCAACTGGAGAAACAATAGCATTATTAGTATCAGCCATAATCATATAACGTAATCTCAATAAACTATCCATTCCCAAATATGTGCACACTGGAGGCCACCATCCACAGTTTGCTGCGTCTCCATTCTTCCTGCCCCATGTCATATAAAACATAGTTTCAGCGCAAGAATTGTGAGTATTTATTATACTATCGAGAATTTGTGCATAAGGATAAACGTCCTCTTCCACCACCTCATCAGGCCATGAAGGCCTCTGACTCTGTCCTTGCAACACTACAAAATCCCAATTTCCCTGAGCTATTTTATCAATGGAAACAGCATTAGATGAGTGCTCCTCCAATGTATATCCACCCGGAGTATTTTTATCGAAAATTAAAGAATCTCCATTGGAAGCAGCCACATCAGCAATAAGCTGAGGAAGATTATTAACTGCAGTATAACTATTTCCCAGGAACAATACTCTTTTGATTGACTGTGCTGATAACTGATGAAATAATAAGCAAGGTAAAATGAGCAGAGAAATAAACCTCCATGAAATCCTGAATCTAATCATTATAGTTTTATTTAACTATTAAACATTAATATAGCAAATTTACTACTTTATGTCATTGAATTAGAAAGCGCTATTATTATAGCAATAGCAGGCTTAAATGCATTAAATAAATAAAAATCCGGGCAAAAAAAAAGCCTCACGATTTGCGAGGCTTTTGGCGGTCTGGACGGGACTCGAACCCGCGACCCCCTGCGTGACAGGCAGGTATTCTAACCAAACTGAACTACCAGACCAATATTTTTTAGAACTTCCCTTTAAAAGAGGATGCAAAAATAAGCGCTTTTTCTTAATCTCCAAACAAAATTTTTATTTTTTTTAATCGAACATCCATCCATTGGGAACTGGCTGTGCCTCAGCAAGATCTAAACGTTTCATTCCTTTGACACAACGTATTATTATCCAAACTGTCCAGAAAATTAATATAAAAATGCCAATAATTATGATAGAAGTAATGGCTCCAACCACTAACATCAATAATCCCTTCCAAAAAGTACTGATAATAAATTGATAATGTGTCTTTAACCAATCAGGCATCGGGTCGTCTTTGTTAATGTATGCAATTACTACTGCAACTATGGCTGTAACTCCGAAGGCCAGACCTACCAGCATGAGTATATACATCAGTCTGGTATTGTCAATTAACTTTTGTTCGGCATATCCATTCTGTTCCATAAGGCTATAAAATTAATACGCCGATAAAGGTAATGAAATTTACTTCTTAAACTCCAATGCAGCAGAATTTACACAATACCGCATTCCGGTAGGGTTAGGACCATCATTAAATAAATGTCCAAGGTGACCGTCGCATTTCTTGCACTTTATCTCAGTACGAATCATTCCATAACTTTTATCCAGTACTTCTTTTATATTACTGGTATCTGCTGCAGCATAAAAACTAGGCCACCCTGAGCCGGAATCATATTTAGTTTCAGAACTAAATAGTTTAGCCCCACATCCTGCACAATAATAATTACCATCTTCCTTAAAGTTTACGTACTTTCCTGTAAAGGCTGGTTCGGTGCCACACTCACGTAATACTCTGTATTGTTCGGGGCTTAATTCTTTTACCCAATCCTGCTCCGACTTGTTTTTTACTTCTCCCATATTCTTATCATTAGTTTGTGCAATTATGCTTAAGTTGCAAATCATTAAAATTAGAAATATTGTAGTTTTCATTTATTTAGATCTTTCTGTTAAACAACAAATTTACTATGAAAACGCAATAATTATTGTGCATATTATTTGAACAATGTTAATAAAGTCATAAAATAAATAATCTACTTTTGCAATACCAAAATCTTAACAAAAAGTAAAAATAATGTTAGAAAAAATAATCCAATCGGCAGAATATATAAAGAGCAAAGGAATTGATGGTTTAGACACCGGGATAATTTTAGGAACCGGCCTTGGAAGTATGGTAAAACATATCGACATTGAAGTAAGTCTTGACTATAAGGATATCCCTAACTTTCCTGTTTCCACCGTAGAATTCCATTCCGGCAAACCTATTTATGGAACATTGTCAGGAAAAAAAGTTCTTGTAATGAATGGACGTTTTCACTTTTACGAAGGTTATAATATGCAGGAAGTTACCTTCCCCATTAGAGTTATGAAACTTTTGGGGGTTGAGAACTTGCTTGTATCTAACGCCTGCGGCGGAATAAATCCTGCCTTTAAACCTGCGTCTTTGATGATTATTGATGATCATATTAATATGATTCCGGGCAATCCTTTGGTAGGTAAAAACATCTCTGAACTGGGCCCTCGTTTTGTGGATATGAGTAGGCCCTATGATCCGGAACTCATCAAAAAAATGGAAAATATTGCTAAATCAAATGGTATTGAAATAAATAAAGGTGTTTATGTTTCATGGATAGGACCAAGTTTGGAAACCAGAGCCGAATATCGCTTCATTAAAATTATGGGTGCCGATGTGGTTGGTATGTCAACGGTTCCTGAAGTTATTGTTGCTAACCATATGAAAATGAAAGTTGCTGCTATTTCGGTTATCACGGACCTCTGTGACCCCGATAATCTGGAAGTGGCTAATATTGATGACATATTAAAAAATGCAGCTATAGCTGAAAAAGATTTGGTGTTGATATTCAAACAATTAGTTAAAGAAATTTAAAATCAGGCTTTAAGAATACTGTTTATTTTTTCACAAAAAGCTTTATCAATTAAATTACATATTTTTGTGCATCTAAATCAGATTTATGCACAAATTTTCCAAATTAACACTTCCCGCTTGATTTAATAAGTCGGTTGAATTGTACAGAGAAAACCCTGCCTTATCATTTGTTGGACAAAAACCATTTACCTATGGGGAGATGGAGACTAAGGTAAATTCTCTTATAGCATTTATGGAAAAACATAAAATAGAGCAAGGCGACAAAGTAGTAATACTTAGTACAAATATGCCTAATTGGGGGGTTGCCTATTTTGCAATTGCATCAATGGGAGCAGTTGTAGTTCCTATTCTTCCTGATTTTAGCGAAGATGAAATTAATAATGTTGTTGAACATTCAGAGGCAAAGGCAGCATTTATATCTGAGTCTTTATTGAAAAAATTTCCGGATAAGGAAATTAACTTTATAGTAAAAACGGACGACTTTTCTTTGGTTAAATCTGAAGAAAATTTTTCTTATGAAGAAGGTCTTAAACCTAAGAAATCATATAATGTTGCTGAGGATGATTTGGCAAGTATAATATATACATCTGGTACTACAGGCAAATCCAAGGGAGTAATGTTAAGTCATAAGAACATTAGTTTCACAGCCTCGTCCAGCAGGAAGATTCAGGAGATACTTCCGAACGACAGATTCTTATCTGTTTTACCACTATCTCACACTTACGAAAATACAATTGGTTTTGTTCTGCCATTAATTTGCGGAGCATGCGTATATTATATCACAAAACCTCCTACACCAGCTATTTTATTGCCCGCTTTAAAAGAAGTAAGGCCAACACTTATGCTAACAGTTCCTTTAATTATTGAGAAGATTTATAAGGGTAAAGTAATGCCTGCTTTCAATGATAAATGGATAACTAAGTCATTATATAAAGTTCCGGTTTTAAGAAAGAAATTTAATCGCTTAGCAGGAAAAAAACTCATGCGTACCTTTGGTGGAGAGTTGAAATTTTTCGGTATTGGTGGTGCAAAACTTAACAAAACAGTTGAGAAATTTCTTATCGAAGCCAAATTTCCATATGCTGTTGGATATGGTCTAACCGAAACAGCACCTTTATTGGCTGGAATGGCCCCTTTTAAAACAAAATTACAATCAACTGGTCCTAAATTGGAAGGTGTCACTCTTAAAATACATAATCCTCAAAAGTATACTGGTGAAGGTGAAATATGGGCAAAAGGCCCTAATGTAATGAAAGGTTACTATAAAGAGCCTGGGCTAACCAGAGAAGTTTTAACCGAAGACGGATGGTTTAAAACGGGTGATCTTGGTATTATTGACAACGACAACTATTTGTTCATAAGAGGCCGAAGTAAAAATGTGATATTAGGACCAAGTGGTGAAAATATATTCCCTGAAGATATCGAGTCAGTGATAAATAACTTTAAGCATGTTGCTGAATCTTTGGTTATAAGTCAAAAAGGTAAATTAGTGGCTTTGGTACATTTTAACCGTGAGGAGATTGAACAGCAGTATCAGCATATGAAAGAAGAAGTTACTCATTATGTTGAAAAGAAATGTGAGGAATTACAACACGAATTAAAGGTTTTTGTTAATTCAAAAGTTAATAGATTTTCTAAAATCCAAAGTGTTAAAGTTCAAAAGGATGAGTTTGTTAAAACTGCAACAAAAAAAATAAAAAGATTTTTATATTCATAAAAAAAGCCCGTTAAACAATACGAAAAACGGGCTTCTACATAAAAATTAAATCCTATAATAACTTATCAATATCATTTTTAATAGCGCTATCGCTAGGTCTTTTAGCATTTGCATCA
The DNA here is from genome assembly GCA_002869315.1 of Marinilabiliales bacterium. Lineage (GTDB taxonomy): Bacteria > Bacteroidota > Bacteroidia > Bacteroidales > F082 > BM524. Next base: position 8,931 of record PKTD01000205.1, read on the forward strand.
ACTACATTTCCATCTTTATCAATTAAAACATAACGAGGGATATATTGAACGTTGAACAACTCATTCATCTGAGTATAGACATTTTTATTAACTCTGTAATGTTCACCAGTAATGGAAAGATTAGTAATGGCATTTTTCCACGCAGTAGCATTTCTGTCGGTTGAGATATATACAAATGCAACATCTTTATCTTTATATTCTTCCTGTAAATTAAGAGAATAAGGCATTTCACCTTTACATGGTCTGCACCAACTGGCCCAAAAGTCAAGATAAACTACTTTACCTTTATATGATTCTATTATATCATCAAAATTAGTAGCTGCAAGGTCTTCCTGATTTAAGTCTTTTATGTTAGCAGTAATATCACTCGTTTGAGCCTGTGAAATCATTGCTCCAAAAACTAAGGTAAATACAATTATAAGTCTTTTCATTTTCTCAATTTTTTTCATTTTCATATTAATAACACAAGATTAGTCAATATATTTTCCCATTCCTTACTGACTATTACAGTTTTATAAATTATTTAACAATTTTATTGGGTAAAGGCAAATTTTATAATGTTTGCTCCCATTTCCAGAGCTTCCGTTCTTTTTATCCCAGAGTCGTTATGTACTTCGGCATCTTCCCATCCGTCTCCCAGATCGCATTCATAATCATAAAAACATACGATTCGACCCTGATAAATTAATCCAAACCCCTGTGGAACTTTATTATCATGCTCATGAATTTTAGGCAGGCCTGAATTAAAAGCATATTTTTGGTGGTAGATAGGGTGAGTAAAAGGCAACTCCACAAACTCCAGTTCAGGGAATACTTTTTTCATTTCTCTTCTGATATATTCATCAAGCCCATAATTGTCTGATACATGTAAAAAACCACCAGAAATAAGGTAGGTTCTAAGGTTTTCTACCTCATCAGGAGAGAGAATTATGTTTCCATGACCTGTAAGATGTACAAAAGGATAGTTGAATATATCGGTACTTCCCACTTCTACTGTGGGGACTTCCGTGTTAATATTGGTGTTTAAATTTTTATTGCAGAATTTAACCAGATTAGGAAGTGAGGTGGGATTAGCATACCAGTAGCCACCGCCTTTATATTTAAGCAAAGCTATTTGCACTTCCTGGGAATATGACGATCCCATGAGAATTAAAAAAACGAAAAGTAGTATTTTTCTCATGAGGGCAAAAATAATTTAATTTACACTCGCTTATTTTTAATATTCGTTAAATACTATTGAGGATACTGATTGTATTGCATGCCACAACAGCTGCAGTTTCTGTTCTCAGGCGGAAATTACCAAGACTAATCGGGATGAAGCCTTTTTGTTTTGCCAGTTCTACTTCTTCAGGGCGAAAGTCTCCTTCGGGGCCAATAAGAATTAACACATCCTCTCCCTTTTTATATATGTAAGGCAGTTCCAGGGTTACATCCTCATCGATATATGCAATAAACTTTTGTCCTTTAAAATCTATAGTAAGAAAATCTTTTAGTTTCTGTTGCTCATTAAGTTGCGGATGAAAGGATTTTAGAGATTGCTTAACAGCAGCAGTAATCACTTTTTCAAAACGATCATGTTTAACTACTTTCCTTTCGCTTTGCTCACAAATTATGGGTGTTATTTCATCTATTCCTATTTCAGTGGATTTTTCCAGAAACCACTCTGTACGATCATTATTTTTTGTGGGGGCAATGGCGATATGAAGTTTATAATTACGCTTATCATTGCCTTCGTAGGATTTCAGTATTTCTACCTCACATGCTGAAGGAATTGCGCTGATAATCTGCGTTTCGAAAAACAATCCATTACCATTGGTGAAATGAATTATTTCACCCTCAGTTTTCCTTAACACTTTTATAATATGTTTCGACTCCTCTTTGTTGAGAGTGTAGTACTTTCCTTCTATGTTTGGAGCGTAAAAGAGGTTCATATCAGAATATTAAAAAATATTTAGTAAACTAATAACTTCTTTATTACAGACTTTTTCACCCCTTCAAACTTCAGAAAATAAATTCCTTTTGGATTTTTTGTTTCCAGTTTTATATCAAATTTATTTTCCAGTTGGTACAAATTAACTTCACGAATTTCCTGACCAAGATTATTAAGAAGTTTCACAAGTTCGTAGCCATGATTATCAGTTAGTTCGATATGTACAACTCCATTTGAGGGATTTGGATAAACCTTTACTAAATCATCATCAATTATTTCCTCAAACCCCACAAACTGACTAACGCTCACATTATCAATAAACATAGGGTTACCATAAGCATTATATGATTCGAAGGCTATACGAACCTGAGGTTGACCTGTCCATTGTGATAAATCAATATTTATACATTCTGCTCCCCAACCTGCAAGACACCAATCGAGTGATGATTCTGGCCAGAAATCAGGATTTAATTGAGCGGTTGCAAAATTACCAGTACCATCTTCTGCATCAGCGAAGACTCTAGTCCATGTATCACCACAATCAGCACTTACCATAACTATCAAAGAATCCGGATCTTTAGTATGACGTTTTGCATAGGCATGTTCAAATTCAAGAACAGCACTGCTCATACCATTGAGATTTAAAGGAGGTGTTATCAATCTGTCGCGGCCGCCCATAGGAAAATAATTGTTGAATTCTATTCCGGCTGCTGTAAAACCCGGATCATTTCCATTTACTGAATAAATATCCCAGGTAACTTCTCCATCAGGATTTTCAACCTGCCATAATTTTGTTTTAAAACCATCATCTTCAAAATTTTCCATAAAATAAGGAACAAAACCTCCGACCATTATTTCGTCTTCTTTTGTCAGGCTTGCTGAACCATTTAAATTGGAAGTAGTTAACTTAACAGAATAATATCCAACTTCATCAAAAACAAGTTTAGGATTCTGACTTTCAGCAGTATATCCTTCCACAAAACGATAAGTATTCGGGGTAATTTCCCAACTCCATGCTATTGGACTGTAAATTGATTTATCATAAAGAGTGATAGTATCAGCAAGGCAACCAAAGCGATTATCAACTTCGAAGTTTACTTCCGGAAGTATACTACTGCTAACTGTAATATACTCCGTCTTAGTAATCGTATTTTCACCTGCTGTATTTTGTGTAGTTAAACTAACACTATAAACACCTTCAGTTTCATATTTTATGTTTTCAGGATTCTGCACGTTTGACGTGGATGGGTTTGCACCTTCAAAAGTCCATTCCCATTCAGCAGGAATGCCAACAGTTTCATCAAAAAAGTTCACAGTTTCACCTGTAGGGATTATTTCATTATCAACTGTAAAGTTTGATTCAGGAACCTGAGTAAAGTCGAGAGAAGCAATTTGTGTTCTCCAAGACCACCCTCCATTTGTCCATTCAGTTGTAAACCAAAATGTTGTTCCATCGGATGGATCCACTGTCATACTTGAATAATCTCCCCATCGTGAAACACCTGTTTGCGACTTCTCCCCTTGCAGGATAGTAGTTTCTTCCACATCCAATACTCCAAGGCCCATTGAGGCTCCTGCCAATTGTCCGGCAAACCTTATGGAAGGATACGTAAACGGGCCGGAAACAGAATATCCCAGAGCAATATCACCATTATCATTCATGGCTATACTTCCCATCCATCGATTGTTACCATCATCAGGAGCAAATGTTCCTTCCTGATAAATTTCCCATTCACCTTCAGGGTATTTGCGCACTTCATACCATTTTACTCCTGCCCTGCCATTATCATCCACACGAACTGTATGGTTGGTAAGCATTACTTCATATTCTTCGAAATTTCGATATTGCAAACGATACATCAATCGGCCAGCCAAAGCGTCTAGTTTTTGTGATGTTCCTCTTTGTGATATACTAATATTGTTAGTAAAAAATTGCTCAGTAGACAAGGGAGTTAGAAAATTAGTTGTGGAATTTTCAGGATTTTCCCAGTCAATATCTACTTCCCAAATTCTGAGTGAATTATTACTCATATTCATAAAATATTGTGGTGAACCTTCCGGAGGAGGAGTTGCACCATCAGCATCGGCAGGAAGCAGACTTCCAAAAGCAGTTCCTAAGTCAAAGAATACCATTTGGGCATCGGGGTCACCTGCTAGCATCTTATCCCTATCAACAGCGCATATACCGCCACCAGCCCAATTCCAGTTATGAAACTGGTTGATACTGAAATAATAGGCGTCGTTCCAAATACCAAATTTAGGATAATCATTAAGGTTATCAAACTCATAGGCATATCTATACCACTCTCCTAAAGGATCGGGAGTTGCAGAAACAGCAATCAGTTCATAATATTTTCCATTATTGGTGCTTAAGGCGAACTGGGTTGCTATCCATCTATCGGCATATTCATCGTATACAACTACTGGATCTCCATCATTGGCATTATCGAATGGTTGCCCATCATCAAAACCTTCCCATAGAGTTTGATTATCGGCAGGTGACATTAACTGATTACCATCCTTATCCCAAATTGAAAATGCTAGGTTTATCATTTGAAAGTAATGATTTGGACCTACATCGCCATCAGTATAAGGAGGTGCTACACCACTGAGATTAGGAACGCCCGGAAAATTATTTACTATTTGAGGTGTTGCATATCCCTCACTTACAGTCTGTAATTTCAACTTCGATTTATCAAATTCCCCTTCATTTTCAAAATCATCCAAAAAATTATCAAAGTTTTTGATAATACTGTTTTTCCATGATCTCTCTCTCACTCCGGGAGGGATAGGCTCCACTTCCGAAAGTTTTTGAGACACATCGAAATGCACCGGTTTTGAAATTTTCTTTGGACTTAATGTTTGTGAAAACAAATTTTGATTTAATACTGCTATTCCTAAAACTACTAACAGCGTAAATAATTTTCTCATAGAAAAATTGATTTTTGTAATAATTCAGCAATGGATATAATTAAACTGAAATTAATAAACAATAATTTTCTGGCTTTGCAATATGTCGGATCCCCGCAATCTTACAAAATATATACCCGACTCAAGTTCTTCATTAATCTCAATCTCGCTAGTGTCGGACCCATTAAGTTTGTATGCACTAATTACTTTACCAAGCATATCCACAAGTTCAACGCTATTATATTTTGTTGAATTTAATATCCTGACAGTAAAACTTCCATCATTTGGATTAGGATAAACCTTTAGTTCCTCAGAAGTTAAGGCCTGGTTTTCAATACCCACGAATTGACTTATATGAACATTATCGATATAGATTGGGTTTCCATTTGCATTATATGATTCGAAGGCAATTTTTATATTCGATTTTCCGGCGTAATTATCAAGGTTTACTGAATAGCAATCGCTACCATAACCGGCTCCACACCAATCTTCCAGGCTGGAAGGCACAAAACCATCGGTTGTGAGAGGATGAGTGGCAAAACTTCCATTTCCATCATCGCCAAGAGATAGCAGGCGGGTCCAGGATATACCGCAATCTTCAGAAATTAATACAATAAGAGAATCACTTATCTGAGCATAATGCTTTGCATATGCATGGTCGAATTCAAGACTAGCATTAGTCATTCCTTCCATATTTATCGGAGGTGAAATAAGTCTGTCTCTTTCAGTAAAATCATAATATTCCAGAAGATTGATTCCAGCAGCATAACTACCATGGCCAAAACCTTCAAGAGGAAGGATTTCCCAGGTGATTTCTCCGTCAGGATTATCTATTGTCCAAAATCTCAAATCCAGTCCTTGTTCAAAATCCTCATTAAAATAGGGCTGAAAACCTCCTGCATTAATAATTTCAAATTTTGTCAATTCTGATGAACCATTTAAATTCCATGCAGTTAATGTTATAGAATAAATCCCTGCCTCATCAAAAACAACATCAGGATTCTGACTAAACTGGTCGGTACCATTTACAAAAGTAACTGTTGATGGATTAAATGACCATTCCCATTCCATAGGCATATAAAGTGATTCATCTTTAAACTCCATAACTTCACCCAAGCAAACAACTGACTTATCATAATCAAAATCAACTTCTGGTAAAATTGTTGAGCTGCTTGTAATAAAATCGCTTTTTACTAAAGTATCAGATCCATATATATTGGAAGTTATTAATTTCACATCAAAACTACCTTCAGTTTCATATACTATATTTTCAGGATTTTGCTCTGAAGAATTTTCTGTACTAGCACCTGCAAATGTCCATTCCCATGAACTTGGAACTCCAAGTGTATTGTCCTGGAAATTAACCGACTCTCCTACAGGGATAAGAATATTATCAGCTTCAAATTCAGTTTCAGGCTGAAAAGACGGACGCATATATGCCCACCATGTTCCCCACTTTGTGGCGTTTGGTGAATATTCTGCATACTCCTGAATAGTCCAGAAATCCAAATCATTAGCAGGATCTACACAAGTATTTGAATAATCTCCCCAACGATTTCTTCCACCTCCAAAAGTTTTATAATAAGGACTAAGTCCATCCTTATACTGATAATACTCTCGCATGGAGTTTTCTTCGTCATAATGCGATTTATAAGCATATCCAGCACTTGCATATTGTGTTTCAGAAAAAACATCAAAACCAATAAACACATCCTCTTTAGAGTTAACTGCTATGGTAGGGAAAGCAAAACTAAATACATTGCTCGGATCATCAACGCGACCTCTTTCCAAAATATTACCATCAGTATCTAAACACCACCACTGAACTGCTGTGCGCTGTGGATTGTTAACAGGCAAAAATACATGGTGTACTGCCCAGAGTTTACCATTTCTGTAAATTACATTTTCCATGCGTGAATCAACTGAGTTTATTAACTCACTACTACCTAACTGAGGCAGGAAGTTTCCATAATAACCAGCACCATTTTCCCAGGGCTCTGGAATTCCAATGGCACCCTCATATTGAAATTGAGGATCATCCAATGGCCCATCAAGTTTAAATTTCTGAATATAACCGTAGCCACCATTATTACCATTACTGGTAGAAATCAAATATTGATCTTCTGCCTCATTATCGTAAGTTATAGAAGGCACCAATGTAAATCCCTGTGAAGTAGCAAAACGTGTGAAATCAACATTATCTTCACCATTATAAGCAGCCATTTTGTCGAAAACAAATACAGTTCTGTAATAATCATTTCCAAACATATTTCCACTAATAGTAATCCATTTTTTATTGAACCCAATACTCGGGTAGTCAAACCATGTTTGATTGGATTCATCCGGATCTATCCAGTACATATTCCACTCGCCAAGCGGGTCAGAAGTTTGGCTTACACCAAGATAAAGTTTTGAGTCAACTGAATTAGAGCCACTTGGAGTAACCATTATCCAGCGATCATTATGAGGATCATAAATAATTTTAGGGTCGAAAGTACCACCGTTTCCTGGCAAAGCATTCCACCAGTTTCCGAGTGAAGTATTAAACAATGTGTTGCCAATTCTATCTTGTATTCTCACACCGGTATTCAAAGTAATCATTAGGTGGTCAGGTCCAACACATCCGTTAACATCCGGTGGTATTGAACTGCCATTATCTTCAAGAGCATGAAAAGTAGTATCCGGAGCTGGGGAAACCTCTCTTGTGGATTTCGGTGTTTTATAAGTTCCTGGTTCTTCTTTATAAATTATTTTACTCTCGTCAAAAGTCCAGTTAGGAACCTCCCAATTTTTGTTAGGTACTTTAAAGTTTAAACTAGGTTCGTTGTCAGGTATACCATCAAGTTGCTTAACATTAAGCTTGTAGTTTTTAGAAGTTTTTCCTTTAATTACAGTCTTGTTCTGCGCACTAATAAATTGAAAGGAAAAAATGGCTAATAATAAAATTGAAAGTCTAGTAAATTTTACCATGAAAATATTGTTTAATTGCTTTAATAATGATTACTCTGCAAAAATAGCAATAATGTAAAACAATTGTAGCCCAAGGTATAAACCCCGAACTTCAATTGTTTTAAACCCAAAGAAAGTGTTTATTCTTCCGGGATTTATAATTTATTGTATTATCAACTTTTCGGTTGATGATGTTTTAGAATTTCCAATATTGATAATATATATGCCTTTTGCCAGGTTTGCTATATCGATAAGGCTTTGGCCGGAAGTCAATTCCTGTTCAATAATTTGTTTACCCTGCAAATTAGAAATTGTTAGTTTATAATTATCTACCTCTTTTATAATTACAGTAATATTGTCTCTTGCTGGATTTGGGTAAACTAGTAGTTCAGTATTATTATCAGTGTCATAAAGGCCAAGTGTATTACTTATTTCCACATTATCGATATAGAGGTTATTTCCATACTGATTGAAACTTTCAAACTGAACCTTAATATTTCCCATTCCAGACCACTGATTCAGGTCGATAATTGGTTTAGAAGCGCCATATCCACTACCAGCCCAGTCTTCAGTAATTGCAGGTGTAAAAAATGAAGTTTGTGGTTCTGTAGTTTCAAAAACTCCTTCACCATCAGGTCCGTTGGCATAGACTCTTGTCCATGTTTCTCCACAATCTGAAGAAACTTTAACGATCAAAGAATCCTTTTGATTATAACGCTGAGCATATGCATAGTCGAAAGAAAGTAATACATTATCGTAACCAACAAAACTCAATAATGGTGAGTTCATTTGATCTCTGTTACCCATATTTGTATAATCATAGAAGTTCATCCAGGCAGCATTCGTCATGCCTGAAGCCCCTTCAACCTCTGCTATATCCCATGTTTTACTACCATCAGGATTATTTACTTCCCATCCAGAACTACCAAGGCTAACAGCATCAAAGCCATCTAAATACGGGATATTCTGACCACCTACTTTCACATAGTCATCTTTAGTCAATTCCGACTCTCCAGCCGAGTTTGTGACCTGTAAACTAACTGTATACATTCCTGCTTCAGAAAAACTAACTTCAGGATTTTGAGAATTTGCATCTGTTCCGTTCATAAAACTCACTGTAGCGGGTTCAAATGTCCATTGCCATGAAACAGGACAACCCTGTGAAAGATCAGTAAATACTGAAGATTGTGTACTACAAATAACACTATCAACAGTCATAAAATCCACCTCAGGCAACATTGCGGAATTAACTGTAATATAGGATGTTACAGTTTTTGTATCTTCACCTGCCGGGTTGGTGACAGTAAGAGTAACGGCAAAAGTTCCCTCTTCAGGATATTGAATATTTGTAGGGTTCCTATCAGTTGAAGTAGAAGGCGTTGCACCTTCGAAAGTCCAGTTCCATGAATGAGGAACACCACTTGATTTATCAAAAAAGTTGATCATACAACCACCAGGAACATCTGTTTCATCTGACTCAAAATCGGCTAAAGGGGTGCCATAATAAGAAGGTGATGACCATAAACCACGACCATAAGTTGATGTTTTTACAGCATCATTAGCCGGATTATTTTCATCAATAAAAATTTCAATTTCAGTTATATTAGCCGAAACAGGGAAATTATTTGAAAATAATATCCATTCTGACATTGTTGCATTTTTATAATAAATTCCGGCATCAGTTCCTACATAAAGTCCTTCATTATCATTTTTATAAAACTCAATTGTGTTGGTAGAAACATTAGGTATATTCAAAGTAATATCATCCCAGTTAAGACCTCTGTCAGAAGATTTAAAAACTTTTGAATTAATGGTGATATAAACTACATCTTCATCGTAAGGATTAGTTTCAACATCGGTGGCATTACCACTACTAGGAACCTGATCAGAAATATCTACCCAAGTAGGATTTGAACTTCCCAAATCATCAGTACGATATAAATTACCATTATATTTTGAAACATACATTATATCATTATTTGCCTCACTCTGCTCTAATACATTACAATTTCCGCCTCCGATGTTTGTAATTTTCTCCCATGTTACATTCCATGCCCGTATGTTAGTACTTTTCCATACATTTTGCATTCCGACATACATAGTCTCATTTTCAGTCACATCCAGTGCAAACGGAGTTACCCAATCACCCGACTCACCAATTCCACCAGAAATACTTCCCTGATTGGAATTATTTACTATTCTGGAAATGCTTTGGCCATTATAATACTCTCCATAGGCATATGTGTCATCTGTATGATCATATGTGCAATCCATTCCATCTCCACCCATAACAGTTAGGAAACCATTCTCAAGTGAGGTAGCAGAACCATTATCCTGATAACCATTCATTACCTTATTTACATCAGTTTTAGCCTGACCTATTTTGTATATTTGAGAAATTGCAAGCCCAGAGGTAAGTTCAGTATAACTTACACCTCCATTATCACTAACATAAACACCACCATCATTACCTACGTATAACTTTCCATCTGTTGGAGAAAATTCCAGAACATGTTGATCGGCATGAACAGCAGGTTTGCCACATCCACCATACCAATGTGAACTCATTATCCAACTGGATCCACCATTTATTGAGTACCATATATTTACACCACCTGAATAGATAATGTCAGCATTATTTGGGTCTGCAGCCAAGTCCAGATCATACCATCCCTGGCCTCCTGAACCTCCATTACAATCCCAGGCCATGATATTAGGTGTAGATGATTTTAGAACAAAATTTAGACCTGCATCATCGGAGCGGTATATTCCTCCAAAAGCACTTCCACTTGTAGTGTGAAAATAAACCACATCAGGATCTGCAGCACTAACGGCAATAACACCGCGTGAGGCTGATCCAATACCTGCTGTAATCTGAGTAAAAGTCTCTCCCCCATCAGCAGAGCGATAAAAATTACCACTTCCTGAAGCAAAAACAATATTAGGGTCATCTGCTTTGAATACAACTTCTTTAATATTTCCGGTTCTTACCTGATACCAGTTTGCTCCTGCATCAATAGTTTTGTATAGGCCTCCGCTGGTAGCAGCAAAAATCATATTGTTGTTGGTAGGGTGCATTAGCAATCTGCCAACGGTAGTATTACCCATTCCTGTATTCCATGGAACCCATGTTTCTCCGGCATCAGTACTTTTAAATACTCCCATTCCAGGAGCATCACCAGCATCACGGTCGCCTGTACCCATATAAATTAATGATGTATTAACATAATCAACTGCAATGGAAGAAACTCCCAAAGTTGGTAAATTATCAGTATGGCTCACCCATGTATTTCCGCCATCCTGACTTATCCAGAATCCACCAGCAGGTGCTCCAGCATAAATAATATCTGGATTAACAGGGTCGAAGGCTAAAGCATTTACCCTTCCATTTCCATTTGGCTGACCAGTACCAGAATTACCTGGTTTTTCTATTGGGCCCAGATTTATCCAATCGCCTTCAAAATCATTATCTCTGTTTGCATAAGATTGCTTAAATTTTTGAAACTCATCAAAAACCTCCGATCCCATTCTTCTGGTGCCATCGTCATTTAATCGTGATCGCCAGTGGTATTCCCACCTTTTAAATGGTTTATATCCACATCCTCTTGTAATTTCTCTTCCTTCCCAATATTGGTTGAAGGCATCCACGGTTTCGTAAAAATTAGCAGAAGGATCCTGCATCATTTCTATCCAATAAGGAGTTTCCTTATAATTCTTTTCGGTTTGGGTTGTTTGTGCACTCATTTGCATGCTAACTGAAAACAATATAGCAATAAGTACTAAAAATAATGATTTTTTCATGCTTTAATAATTAGTTTCATACTGCTAGACAATCAAATAATAATTCTGGTTGTTTGCAGTTTTCAAAATAAATCTATAATCGTATTTTATATCTTTTTCTGCTTTATTAAAGATTATTAAATGCAACTAATTATCACATAATTTATGGAATTTTCATATACTTATGTGCCTGTAGCGACACCTTCCATTTAGGATTTTCCATTACGTAATTAATGATTTCCTGAGTCATTTTTTCAGCTTTACTCCACTCCGGCTGTAGAAACAAAAGACAATCATCACTTACTTTAGCAGCATTTTTTTCAGCCCAATTAAAGTCCTCAGGCGATTCTATAATAACTTTTAATTCACTGGCTCTATCAAACATTGAAGAGTGTGGCGGTTTATTTTTTTTTGGTGAAACACATATCCAGTCCCATTCCCCATCTAAAACATTTGCCCCTGAGGTTTCGACCATAGTTTTTATTCCCTTCGACTTCAAACTTGTAGTTAAATATTCCAAAGGGTATAAAGAGGGTTCTCCTCCGGTAACAACAACCGTTTTTCCATTAGTATTAACAGCATTTTCAATTACAGGGTCGATGTTTACTGCAGGCCAGTTTTTGGGATTCCATGAGCGCTTTGTATCGCACCATTTACAACCTACATCACAACCACCAATTCGAATAAAATATGCCGCTGACCCCATATTAAAGCCCTCTCCCTGAATAGTATAAAACTCTTCCATTACCGGCAGTTTGCGGCCTCCTTCAAATATTATATCGTTTTTATCGTACTTCACTATTGCTTAATAAATTTTTTCTCTATTATTCCTTTTTCATTACTAACGCGAAGAAAATAGGTACCGGACTTAAGATTTTTGGTTTTAATTTTTAAGCGGTAATCTTCGTCTTTTCTATCTACAGAATAATCTTTTGTTTTAACTATTCTGCCCATACTATCATAAACAGCAATATTGTAATTTCCGTCTGGGATTTTAGTAAAAACAATCTTAAGTTTTTTACTGCAAACAACTTGATTAGGATAAATATTGAAATCGAAATTAGCATTTAATCCAGAAACAACTAGAGATGCTCCATTATCAATCCATTGTGAAGTAGTAAAATTATACATTGTAGTATTAAAAAGAGGATTGCTTTCTGAACTTATAACACCTTTTCCATTGGCAGTATAACATATTCCTTCCGTTTGTGTTGCTGGTATATTTATCATGTCTATACGACGCTTATTTCCCGAATAAAAATCTTCATCTTCAAAGTCAAACATTAGCCATATAAAGGGTATCCAACTGTTATTGGTGTAACCTACGAGAATCAATTCGTTTGTCTTTTTATTTAGGTCAGCACCGGTAATGAGCCCCGCTGTATTAAAGGTATTGACAAGTTCAGCCACATAATTTCCTTCTACCTTGGGTAGTTTATATAATTTACTTTGGTCGTCACCCCTGTTTTTAGAAAACAAATAGATATAATTTTCGCTTGCGATCATTGCCTCGCAATCGAAATTATTGTCTTTTTTCTTTAACTGATTGCCAGCATAATCTTCATAAGTAAAAGAAATTCTGGTGGCCGAAACTTCCGTATATTCTTCAGTATTAATATCTGATTTATCAATTATATATACAGAAAGATCATCTCTGTTTCCATAATTATTTCCAAAATCACCTACATAAATAAAATCCTCATCCTGAGCAATATCCTCCCAATCTACATTAGTTGAATTCACTATTCTAACTCTTTGTACAACTTCTCCACTTAGTGTGTCAAGTTTATAAATTACATTATCGCCACCACTATCATTGTGAGTCCAGTATCCACCATCCCATAAGATCAAACCCGAAGTTTCTTCAACTTCATCGGGTAATAGAAATCTGAAATTAGGCTTGTAAACTGTAGGATTATAAGTACAACTACCATCGTTAATATTAGCTTCAGCATCAAAGTTATTTGCCTGAGGGTCTGTACAACCTGACACATCCTGAGCCTTAAGGCCAGTTGCAAATAATAATATTAATAAAATACTGAGAATTCTCATGAAGTAATATATTAAACTCCCATGCGATGGCTGAGAGATTTTTTTCTGAATAAATTATCCTTTTGGATAAATTTCGTGTTTGGATGCTTCAAATGTGTTTTTAAGAAGCATAGCTATTGTCATTAGTCCAACTCCACCAGGCACAGGAGTTATATATGAAGCCTTTTTCTTAACCTCCTCAAAATCCACATCTCCAACAATACGATATCCTTTCTCATTATCTGCAGGAATTCTGTGTATTCCAACATCAATAACAACAGCACCATCTTTAACCATATCTGCTTTTACATATTGGGGCTGTCCGATAGCACAAATTAAAATATCAGCCGACTTTGTTATCTCTTCCATATTTTGAGTTCTGCTGTGGCAGATAGTAACTGTGGAATTTCCCGGATTAGTCTTTTTTGACATAAGAATACTTATAGGAGAGCCCACAATATTTGACCTTCCCAAAACGACACAGTGTTTTCCAGCTGTTTCTATTTTGTATCTATCGAGTAGCTCCATAATTCCTGCAGGTGTTGCAGATATAAATGCTTTTTGTCCGATGGCCATTCTTCCAACATTTACAGGATGGAATCCATCAACATCTTTTGAAGGATCAATACTTGAAATAACCTTATCAACATCAATATGATCTGGAAGAGGTAACTGCACTATAAAGCCATCAACTTCATCGTCTTTGTTCAGAAAATCTATGGTTTGAAGAAGTTCTTCTTCAGTAGTATCGGCAGGAAATTTATATGTGGAAGAAGTCATCCCAATAAGTCTGGCATTTTTTTCCTTGCTTGCCACATAAGTCTGGCTTGCAGGATCTTCACCAACAATTACTGCTACAAGATGAGGCGCTTTCTCATCTGCATCAATAATCTTGGCAATTTCTGATTTTAACTCTTCCTTGATTTTTTTGGAAATTAATTTTCCATCGATGATTTTAGCTTCCTTCATTTTATTTTTTTTAATTCCCCCGGGTTTAACGCGGGGAAAGATTTTTATTTTCTTTTCATGGCATTCATCATGTTTGCCATTTTTCTACCACCACCACCTGTCATCATTTTCATCATTTTGCTGGTTTCGGCGAATTGTTTTATAAGTCTATTGACTTCCTGTATATTTGAGCCAGCACCATTGGCTATTCTTTTTCTTCGGGAACCGTTTAGTAATTTCGGGTTCTCTCTTTCTTCAGGAGTCATCGATTGTATTATGGCTTCAATACCTTTAAATGCATCATCTTCAATATCAACATCTTTAATGGCTTTGCTCATACCTGGAATCATCCCCATAAGGTCTTTCACATTACCCATTTTCTTAATTTGTTGGATTTGTTTCATAAAGTCGTTGAAGTTGAATTGGTTTTTTGCAATTTTCTTTTGCATTTTCCTGGCTTCCTCTTCATCGAACTGCTCCTGTGCTTTCTCCACAAGAGTAACGATATCACCCATTCCGAGTATCCTGTCGGCCATACGACTTGGATGGAACAGGTCGAGAGCATCCATCTTTTCACCAATACCAACAAATTTTATTGGCTTTTCAACTACCGATCTGATGGTAAGTGCGGCACCACCACGGGTATCACCATCGAGTTTGGTAAGCACAACTCCGTCAAAATTTAAAAGATCGTTAAAGGCTTTTGCTGTGTTAACTGCATCCTGACCAGTCATAGCATCAACCACAAACAATATCTCCTGAGGATTTACAGCCTTTTTAACATTGGAAATTTCGCTCATCATCTCCTCATCAATTGCCAAACGACCGGCGGTATCAATGATAACTATGTTCTTTCCAAATTCCTTTGCTCTCTTAACTGCATTTTTAGCAATTTCTACTGGATTCTTATTTTCCTCTTCTGTATATACCTCGGCTCCAACCTGTTCTCCAAGAACCTTCAACTGGTTGATAGCAGCAGGACGATAAACGTCGCCAGCAACAAGCATTACCTGTTGGCCTTTTTTGCTTTTTAAGTAATTGGCAAGTTTTGCAGAAAAAGTAGTTTTACCAGAACCTTGCAGACCGGCAATAAGAATAACGGCGGGATCTCCTTTAATATTTATTCCTACCTGCTCACCACCCATTAGTTGTGCCAGTTCATCATGAACTATCTTCACCATTAAATCTCCAGGTTTGATAGCATTTAAAACTCCCTGACCAAGGGCTTGTTCTTTTACTTGTGCGGTAAAATCCTTGGCAATTTTATAACTTACGTCAGCCTCAATTAATGCCTTTCGAATTTCTTTAATCGATTCGGCAACATTGATTTCCGTAATACTTCCCTGTCCTTTTAGTATTTTAAATGACCTATCCAGTCTGTCGCTTAAACCTTCAAACATATTATCTGATTTTTTAGGCTGCAAAAGTATAAAAAAAAGGCTTATCCTATTATCACTATTTTAATGCTAAAACCTTGCTAAATTTTGTTATTGAGCGAACAATTTTTACTCGATAAATTATTTACTGTTTTTCCATACTTTTACATTTTCAATTATCACATAAAAATGGACAGTAATCACATAAATAATTTGTTTCTCAGGAGCGCTCTTACTGAAGAGAACCCTTTTATGTCCATTACTGATGTATTAGCCTGGATAGAGGATAGAAAGAAAGCTGTTTTTGTTAATATTGAAAAAATAAAATTTGCTGATTTAAAAGAATGGAAACTCGACCAACACAAAGGAAATTTACATCACAACAGCGGGCGTTTTTTCAGCATAGAAGGTATAGAAGTAAATACTAATGCAGGTGAAGTAAAACATTGGTGCCAGCCAATAATTAAACAGCCCGAAATTGGTTTACTGGGGATTCTCACTAAAGAAATTGATGGTATTTTGTATTTTCTGCTCCAGGCCAAAATTGAACCTGGCAATATTAATTTTGTTCAACTTGCTCCGACCCTACAGGCTACGGAAAGTAATTTCAAGCAGGTTCATAAAGGAAATAAACCCGAGTTTCTGGAGTATTTTATTAATCCTGATCAGGATGCGGTTATGTTAAATCAACTGCAAAGTGAACAAGGTGCAAGATTCTTAAAAAAGCGAAACCGAAATATAATTGTTTATACTAAAGATAAAATTAAGGAAAGAGACGACTTTATTTGGCTGACTTTAGGTCAGATAAAAAAGTTGATGGCACACGATAACCTGGTAAATATGGATACTCGTACAGTGATTTCGGGTATACCATATGGAAGATACAATTCAGATCAACTTGCACTTTTTGAGACTTATAATGTAAAGAACAATGAAAACACATTTAGTTACGACCTATTAAGGTCTTCCCTTGATTACGACTCGGCCTTACATTCTTATGATGAAATTATAGGTTGGTTTACTTCATTAAAAACAAAATATGAACTGGAAGTAAAGCAAAAATCATTGTTTGACCTAAAATACTGGGATATTGGAGAATGGGAAATAAGTAACAAAAACAATAAGTATTTTAAAATTTTTGTAGCCAATATAAACATAGAAAACCGAGAGGTTAGGAGTTGGCAGCAACCATTGATAAAACCAGTTGATGATGGCATAATAGCCTTTATTATCAAAAAGATAAATGGTATTATGCATCTATTAGTTCAGGCTAAATTGGAATGCGGGAATTATGATGTACTTGAAATGGCACCAAGTGTTCAATGTATTACCGACAGTTATGATGCATCAGAAGGTTTACCATTTTTGAATTATGTTTTAAATGCAAGTCCCGAACAAATAAAACTCGACACATTACAATCGGAAGAAGGTGGAAGATTTTATCAGGAACAAAACAGAAATATGATTATTCAGGCTAATGAAGACTTTCCAAAAGAAATACCAGAAAACTACATATGGATGACTATCAGCCAGTTAAATATGTTTTTAAAGTTTAATAATTATTTGAATATACAGTCGAGGAGTTTGTTGGCTGCTGTTGATTTTTTACAGAAATTTGAATTCATTTCGGGAGATTTATGAAAATACTATTAAATAAACCATATATAACTTCAAAGGAAGAGAAATACATTGTTGAGGCATTGCATTCAGCAAGGCATTCTGGAAATAATGCCTTTGGTAAAAAAGCCATTGATCACTTGAAAGGCAAATATGGTTTCAGCGAAATTTTTCTCACACCCTCTTGCACATCGGCAATGGAAATGGGAGCCTTACTGGCAAATATCAGCCCCGGCGATGAGGTAATATTACCTTCCTATACTTTCAGTTCAACAGTAAATGCAATAGTAATTTTTGGTGGTAAACCGGTTTTTTGTGAGATAGATTCTGAAACCTTAAATATTGATGTTACAAAAATAGAGGAACTTATAACATCCAAAACTAAAATGATACTTCCCATCGACTATGCTGGCATTTCCTGTGAAATAGATGCTATTATGGACATTGCAAACAAACACAATTTAATTGTGATGCAGGATTGTGCCCAGAGTTTTGGTGGATTTTTCAAAGGCAAACCCAATGGTAGCATCCCACATCTAGCTGCATTTAGTTTCCATGAAACAAAAAATATGAATGCAGGAGGAGAAGGTGGCGGATTAGTTGTAAATATGCCTGAGCAGATCCAAAGAGCATATTTTATGCAGGAAAAAGGTACCGACAGACGATTGGTTTTGGATGGCGTAAAAAGTAAATATTCCTGGGTTGAAAAGGGTAGTTCATATTTGCTTTCAGATATTTTGGCCGCCGGATTGCTTGGTCAACTTGAATGCGAGGATGATATTTTAGCAAAGAGAAAGCAAGTAACGGAAGTGTATTATGATGTTTTCACAGATTATAAAAATGCAGGAAAACTAAATATTTATATCCCACAAAAGCATATACAAACAAACCATCACGCTTTTTGGGTTGTTTTTGATACCTCAGAAAACAGAACTAAGTTTATGTCCCGATTGCGGGAAATTGATATCCATGTTTATATCGGCTACCTGCCACTTCACTCATCCCCCATGGGAATAAAATTTGGGTATAAAGCTGAGGACCTTCACATTACAGAAAGTATTGCATCAAGAGTCGTACGCTTGCCATTTTATGCAGGCATGGCAGATGAAGGACTTGAATATACAAAAGTAAATATGCAAAAGGTATTAAAAGAAATTTATGGCTAGTGAAAATAAGATGAAATTTTGCGTTATAGGTTGCGGAAATATTTCCATGAAGTATTTTATCCAAGCTTTAATTACCTCAAAAAATAGTGATGTTGTTGTTTGTGTTGATCGAACTGAAAAGAAAAAACAACTAATTTATGAACAATTCGGTTTGCCGCTATTAACAGACTTCTCAGAAGCATTAGAAAAACACAATTTCGATGCTGTATATATAGCAACTCCCACGGGGCTGCACAAAGATATGGCGCTAATGGCAGCCTCTAATGGTAAACACATTTTATGTGAGAAATCCCTTGCTTCAAATCTAAAGGATGCGAGGGAAATGATTATCGCTGCGAAGGAAAATAATATCGCATTGTTTGAAGGTTTTATGTATCAGTTTCACAATCAGAATGTTTATGTGCAAAAACTTTTAAATCAAGGTCTTATAGGAGATGTTAAGAATGTTAATGCCTGGTTTGGTTTTCCTAAAAGGGATAAAAATGATTTTAGGTTAAACTTGGCAAAAGGCGGTGGCGGATTGATTGATGCTGGCGCATACCCAATTCATCTGGCAAGAAGCATTTTTAGGTCTTACCCAACAAAAGTTTATGCAAATATTGTAGCAGTAAATGATGTGGATATAAGTGGGTCTGTTAGCCTGAGTTTTGGTGAAGATAAAAATGCGCTTCTCTCCTACTCCATGGACACATTCTACAAAAACAAATATGAACTCTGGGGTGAAAAAGGAAATATAAGAGTAGAAAGGGCCTTTTCTGTAAGTCCGGATTATGTGCCAATAATAAACATTGAAACAGAAAAAGGCAAAAGAACATTAACCCTAGAAAGTGATAATCACTTTGTTAAAGAGATAGATTACTTTATTGAAAATGCATCATTAAACCAAATGAAAGTAAAGTGGTATGATGAAATGCTCGGCCAAGCTAAACTATTAGAGGATATACGGAAACAAAACTAATTTGTTGTTAATAAAGCAACAACTGGATACTAACCTATGTCGTTGAAAATTGCAATATTTGCAAAATTAAATTTTGAGGGTTGAAGATTGCTGTAAACACAAGATTACTACTTAAAAATAAACTGGAAGGTATTGGCTGGTTTACTTACGAATCGTTTATTCGAATTGTAAAACAGCATCCCGAACATGAGTTTTATTTTATTTTCGACCGGAAATATGATGATAGTTTTGTGTTTGCTCAAAATGTTACGCCCATAGTTATTGGTCCGCCGGCCAGGCATCCGTTACTTTTTTATATATGGTATGAGTTTTCTATTCCAAGAGTTCTGAAGAAAATTAATGCCGACCTCTTTATTTCACCGGATGCATTCGGATCTCTGCGAGCAAAAGGAAGAAAACTGACCGTAATCCATGATTTAAATTTTGAGCATTTTCCAAAAATCATGCCCACTTTATACCAGAAATACTATAAACATTTCACTCCAAAGTTTGCAAAAAGTGCGGATAGAATCGCAACTGTTTCTGAGTTTTCTAAAAGTGATATTGTTAAGCAATACGGTGTTTCAGATGATAAGATAGATGTTGTTTACAACGGCGCAAACAAAGAGTTTAAACCCCTGGATGAAAGCACAAAGAGGGTTGTAAAAGATAGATATTCGAAATCATGTGATTATTTTGTTTTTATTGGAGCCCTAAATCCAAGAAAAAATCTCACTAACCTTTTCAAGGCATTCGATATTTTCAAAACAGAAAATGAAAGCAATATAAAACTTCTGATTGTAGGAGAAAAGATGTATTGGTCGGGTGAGATTAAAGAAACTTATGAAGAAATGACATATAAAGATGATGTTATTTTCACGGGCAGACTAGAGCCTGAAAACCTGCATAGTGTTGTTGGAGCAGCAATTGCCTTAAGTTATGTTTCTATTTTCGAGGGTTTTGGAATACCAATAGTTGAAGCATGGTATGCAGAAACTCCGGTAATTACATCTAATGTCACCTCAATGCCGGAGATAGCAGGTGATGCAGCAATAATTACCGACCCCTTTAAGCCGGAAAGTATTGCAGAGGGATTAAAAAGTATTACTTTTGATAAAAATCTAAGATCTGAATTAATAGAGAGAGGAAGAAAAAGAAGGTCAGAATTTTCATGGCAAAAAACTGCTGATAAATTATGGGCTTCCATTGAAAAAACATTAAACCAAACACCAAAATGAACATATTAATATTAGGATCAGGAGGAAGAGAGCATGCTTTGGCCTGGAAGATATCGCAAAGTAACAAAACGGAAAATTTATATATTGCCCCTGGAAATGCAGGTACAAGAGACGTAGGAAGTAACCTTCCTATCGATATAAATGATTTTTCGGAAGTAAAGAGAATTGTTGTAGAAAAAGATATAGATATTCTAGTAGTTGGTCCCGAAGTGCCATTAGTAAATGGTATTACTGATAAGTTTAAAAACGACCCTGCTCTCAAAAATGTTTCTATTATTGGGCCATCTAAAACCGGTGCTATGCTTGAAGGCAGTAAAGAGTTTGCTAAAGAATTTATGTACCGTCACGGTATTCCTACAGCAGCATACAGATCATTTAATGCCGGTAATATCGATGAAGGATTTCAATTCCTTGAATCACTAAAGGCACCATATGTACTTAAGGCTGACGGACTTGCTGCTGGAAAGGGAGTGCTGATACTTAACGACTTAGAACTTGCAAAATCAGAACTAAAAAGCATGATTGAGCAATCAAAGTTCGGTGAAGCTTCCGCTAAAGTTGTTATCGAAGAGTTTCTTGATGGCATTGAAATTTCAGTATTTGTATTAACTGATGGTAAATCATATGTAATTCTTCCGGAAGCTAAAGATTATAAACGTATTGGGGAGGGCGACACAGGACTAAATACAGGAGGAATGGGATCTGTTTCTCCCGTTTCATTTGCTACTCCTGAATTTATGGGCAAAATCGAGCAGCAGATTATAAAGCCTACCATAAATGGTTTAATCAAAGAAAACATTGATTATAAGGGATTTATTTTCTTCGGACTCATCAAAGTTGATGGCGAACCCTATGTTATTGAATATAATTGTCGTATGGGAGATCCTGAAGCAGAATCAGTTATACCAAGAATTAAATCGGACTTAGTAGATGCATTTATTGCCGTAGATAAGCAAACTCTTCATGAGTATGAAATGGAATTTGACCACAGGCATGCTGCAGCAATTATGCTGGTTTCGGGAGGCTACCCTGAGGCATATGAGAAGTCCAAAATAATAAGTGGTATTGAAAACCTCAGCGACTGTATTTTATTCCATGCAGGTACTTCAAAAGATATAAACACAAATCAGGTTAAAACCAGCGGAGGAAGAGTAATTGCAGTATGTTCCTACGGTAATACAATGGAAGAATCATTAACTACTGCTTACGATAAAGCAAAGCAAATTGAGTTTGAGGGTAGATATTTCAGAACTGACATAGGTTTCGACCTTTAATAATATTATAATTGCTAATACGACTATTTAAATCTGGCCATCCTATACATTCTATAGTCATTATCATAATTGCTATAGTTTTATGGTTACCCTCAATTCTTAAACAACAGATTTATTCCCTAGAGGAATTTTCAGCACCTTTATTTGAATTATTTGTGCACCTAAGTGGCACTAATCACATAGTACAATCATGCATTAGTTTAGTACTAATTATTGTTACAGCACTCATTACAAACTCATTAATAAGCAATTCTAACATAACTTCAAAAACCAGTTTACTGGGGTTTTTCTTTTTTATTTTCTTTATTTTTTCAAATACCAATTACCTTGAAAGTAATAGATTTCTAATCATTAACTTACTTTTAATAATTACACTTCATGAATTGTTTGGTTTGTTTAAAACCGAATTCACTCTAGCTCCTCTGTATAATGCATCATTATTATTAGGAATTGCTGCCATGTTTTACCTGCCATTACTCATAATGGTTTTATTTCTTTGGGCAGTACTACTTGTTTTGAGAATTAATAAATGGAGAGAATATATTGTAGGCTTAATTGGTATAAGTTTACCCTTGATTTTTATATTGGTCTGGCAATTTTATAATGATGAGTCCTATATTCTGATTAACAATCTGATATCACTCTTTAATTTAGAATTTGTAAATATTCAGCAAACTTACCTCAACCTCATAATTTTAATGCTCTTGGCTGGAATCATCATTCCATCATTTCTCTATCAAATTAACACGCTTTTTGAGAAAAATATAGCATTACGACAAAAATTAACCATTAATATTTGGTTATTTGTTTTCACCTTAATAGCTATACTAATCGATTTTAAATCAACAGTTTCATTATCACTTTTGGCAATCCCTTCTACTGTTCTATTATCTCATCTGAGTTTTAATATTAGAAAAATAAAATGGATTGATATATATGTAAGCATTGTTTTCCTAATTATTATTATAAACCAATATTCAAGTCTGTTTGATGCTTAAACTAACTCATTCAAATAAAATTGAAGCAGGCTGTGATGAGGCTGGAAGAGGATGTTTAGCAGGCCCTGTTTTTGCAGCAGCAGTGATATTACCAAAGAATTTCAGAAATGATTTAATAAACGATTCCAAGCAATTAAATAAAAAAAGAAGAGATGAATTGAGGTTTATAATTGAAACTGAAGCCTTGCATTGGGCTGTTGCCTCAGTGGACAATTATGAAATTGATAAAATCAATATTTTAAATGCATCATATTTAGCAATGCACAGGGCTATTGACAAACTGGCCATAATTCCTGAATTGCTGTTAATAGATGGGAACAGATTTAATAAGTATAAACAAATTCCGCATCATTGTATTATAAAAGGAGATGGTAAATTCCTTTCTATAGCAGCAGCCTCAATACTTGCAAAAACATATAGAGATGAATTTATGGACAAGGCTTCCTTATTATACCCTCAATATGGCTGGGATAAAAACAAAGGATATCCTACTAAAGAACATAAGTTAGCTATTATGAAATACGGATATACTGATTTACACCGAAAGTCATTTAATGCCAACATACAAATGAAAATGGAGTTCTAAAAATAATATGGTTTTTTAGGAGGTTTGAACTTCTTTTTATAACCGTATTTAGGGTTCTCACAAGCTCCTCTTCCATTAGCTGAACATCTTCCTTTTTTAAGGCTGAATTTAAGAGCAACATATATATCCAAACCATCCAGATCACTTATTCCCAATAAAGTACCCAGCCTCTCTGTGCCTATTGTTAAAGGCCCCATCCTAACTGATGTACCTATTCGCATATACTTATATTGAATAATCGACACTGGTATACTCAAAGCAAAATAGTCGTTTTCAAATCTTGGTGTAATTGCATACTGAACAGGTCGGAGTAGTTGTTTTTTACTAAACCTTAAAGGCTGCATAATTAATGCAGATACATAAAGGTTTTTTTGGAAATGACCCTCAAACTGCAGGCTTAAAGTTGTGGGCAGTGGAATACTTATTTTTTCACCAGTATTAGATGCCAAAGGATCTCCGTAAAACGCCATGCTTAAATCCTGCATTGAAGCATTAATATTTCTATATTCCAGAGTATCAAATTCAGCCCAATAAACATTTACATTATCAAAATTATGTTTTTGGGCATTATTACTAAATGATACAGCACCAATATCCAGTAATGAAACCCCCACTCGATAAATAAAATCTTCATAAGGCTTACTGCAAATACGACTACCACCTTTGTCTTGTATGCTGTTCTTTAATCTGGTATAAACTATACCAATATCAATTCCAGCACCAACTCCATTAACAACAGGGCCATCTATTTCTATATCTTTAGAGTCATAATTTACGGGCAACGAATATCCCATTTCAGAATCATAATTATAGAATTGGATAGTCTGTGGATCATAAACTATATATTTTGCATTATTATTAACATTATAGGCCCCGTGGTATCCTAAATTCAATTTTATGTTTGTCCCAAAAGTAAGTTTGGCTTTATAAGGTCTTGCAAAATCCCAGGCCCAACTTGCTGCAATTTCTATCCACGACATGGATGAAAAATTAAAATCATAGTCGTCGAAAATAATATTTTGTAAACTATCATAAGTAAGGCCTTCATATAAAAATAAAGGCATTTCATAAGCTATATTAGTGGCATTTGTATTTGCACGGGCAGAAACACTTAAGCCAAAAGCATGGTCACCGGTCTGAAGCATAAATGAAGGCCCCATGACTCTTACAGATTGATATACGTTCTTTGTATTCGTATTATTACGGTATGTGTAAAGCCCATTATATCTGTATTTACCATAAGTGGGTATAAGGGTATCCATAGAAAGCAGGTCCCAAATTGTTTTATCCTCTTTAGGAATGTATGCCCAATCATTTTTCACATAGGCATCAGCCATTAATAAATTCACATTTAAATAGGCTTTTGAACCAGTCATTAATGCGGGGTTTATGATTGCTGAACTTATCCCATTATAATTACCGAAGGTAGTTCCTATCATCTCCTGTGACTGCACACTTTCGATAGAAAAAATAGCAGTAATAAACAATATTATAATGAGTTGTTTCTTCATTAACAATACATTAACTAATTATATACCCCACATCAACACTTCGTATAAAACGAAACGCAAATCGACCAGGAACAATAAACTTATTTACTTTCTTCTTTTATTGAATTTCAACTTTTGCTTGTCTGAGTAGCCATATTCAAGATTATAGCACTTATTATTTGATTTAACACGGCATTTCCCTTTTTCTAATCCAAATTTAAGAGAAAAATAAATATCCATACCATCCAGATTACCAGCACCTATCCAGGTTCCTAATCTTTCTGTTCCTATTGTTAAAAAACTAATTCTTAGGGCAGCACCTATCCGAGGGTATTGATATTCATAAAGAGAAATTGGTAGTGAAAATTCCAAATGTTTAGTTTCATATCGGGGAATTATAGCCAGTTGAGCCGGACGACGCATAGTGTGGCCATTGAATCTTATTGGATGTATCCAATAAGCTCCTAAAAATATTTTTTCTTTATAATGATA
>PKTD01000183.1 GCA_002869315.1 Marinilabiliales bacterium
AAGCTCAGATAGAAAAATATGAAGATGTTGTTTATACTGATAAAAAAGGGGAGACCACTAAGCCAGTGAAAAATGATATTAAAGCTCTTGCTGACTTCTCTTCTCATCATAAAGATGTCGATTTGATGGGGCAAATAGTTTATAATGATAAAAAGGAAGAGACTTTTAACTTTGGAAAGCATAAAGGAAAAACTGTAAAGGAAGTTTTTTTAAATGAACCTTCTTATTATGGATGGATGATGAATGCTGATTTTCCTCTTTATACAAAAAAGATAATTACCCGTATTAAATTGAAAATGGGAGTGTTATAAAAATAATCTTACACATATGAAAATAATTTGCATAGGCAGAAACTATATAGATCACGCCAAAGAACTTAATAATCCGGTTCCTAAAGTTCCAGTATTTTTTATGAAACCAGATACTGCTCTTATACAGAAACATAATCCGTTTTTCTATCCTGAGTTCAGCAAAGACATTCATTACGAAACAGAACTAGTAGTAAAGATTTCAAAGAATGGCAGGCATATAGAGGAAAGGTTTGCCCATAAATATTATGATGAAATAGGCATAGGCTTAGATCTTACTGCAAGGGATATTCAAAGTGAGTGTAAAAAAAAGGGTTTGCCATGGGAAATTGCAAAGGCCTTTGACAACTCAGCACCTTTGGGAGATTTTAAGAATAAATCGGAATTTGAAGATTTGAAAAAAATTAATTTCTCATTATCAATAAATGGTGAAGAAAAACAAAAGGGTAATTCTTCGGATATGATATTCAGTTTTGATCAAATTATTGCTTATGTATCACAGTTTATTACTCTGAAACTTGGTGATTTAATTTTCACTGGTACTCCGGCAGGTGTAGGCCCCATAAAAGTTGAGGATCACTTTGAAGCTTTTATAGAAGGTGAAAAGATGTTGGATCTTAAGGTTAAGTAATTGAATATTGGTAACTACAAAACTTTTTTCATTACTACAATGCTCTGTTAATCAATTAATAATCATGCTAAAGGTTTAATATCATCTTAAACAGCGGATTTAAATTCTATGATAATACTTTTTTCTACTACCGAATCAATTCTGTATCCTGCATTTAGTTTCATTTCATTGTAAACCACCGGTAGTGCTTGCTGAGTTACTAATTGTAAGCCCGCTTATCTAATTTCATATGCAAGACATACTTCAGATGTCGGTTCTAAAAGACCTGGTCCTAATTCAGAGTGTACTTAATAAGCACAGCCGATAATTTTGTAGGTAAGGGTATTCAAATTGTTCATTTATAGATTATTATGTGGGTTTGTGTTTATTTATTAAGGAAACGCAACAAATTGGCTAGCCTAATAATTTATACCACAAAAATCAAGTTTAACCAATTAAGTCTAATTGAAGTTGTTTTGGTTGATGTTTTCTTGGATTGTAGAAACAAAATGAATTGCTTGACAATAAATTAACACGTATTTTATTTATTGATATCATCATAAAGACTTGAGTTTGCAGGGTCTACGTCTTTCATGATGTTAATCATTGCTGTTTTTTCAGCAGGAGTTGCTTTTTCAAAAATATTTAATAGTTCAGTTCTTTTGGATTCCACAAACACTTGCAATGGATAAAGTCCGGGGCGCTTATCGTTTACTGTTTTAAAATGTCTTAATGATTTACCACAAATAGAACGTCCGCCCTCCAGATCTTCCGACATTGTATCCAGTCCGCGACGATGGTATTCGTAAAGAAACATCCTTAAATTATTATATGAAGTATTTGTCAATCCCGCCACTAATTGGTTACGGTTTTTCGGACCTTCAAAAGCTTGCCATCCTTGTTCGTTTGAGTTTTGAGCCGAATTAACAACGGATTGCGCCTTTTCATAAAAAGGATCTCCCCCATAAAGGCTGAATGTATCAAAATCCAATCCTAACATTAAATAAGCGTAATAAGCCAGAATTGAAGTCAGGTTATTAGTATAGGAATTTTCAACAAACTCCATAGTTTGATAAGGAACATATCTAAAGTGTATATCTTTATCTACAAGATTTAAAAGCGTTGTAGCGTAATCGCTTTTGTAGACAGGCCGTTGTAAAACAATATTTATGTTACCAGAAAATTCATCACTTCCTTCAACTGCTGTGATAGTGAATACCATGGTACATTCAATACGCTCCTCCATTTTAAAGTCGTAGCCTGTCCATTTTCGATTATTCATAAACTCGAAAACCGAGCGTTTAAAGTCATCGAAAACTGATTGGTCAACACCCTGAATGCCTTGTAGTTGCACGTTCACATCGCATAGAAATTCCTGTGCTGACATGTTAATCGTCATGATTAATGAAAAAATTGCAACTAGTATTCGCTTACGCATAATTAATATTTCTATTAGTTCCCTAAAGTTTTAATATGGCCTCGGCTACATCATATGCTGCCTCGGATTTTTCCTTTAATGGAAACTCAAAACTCTCTTCTTTATTGTTTATTATTGTAATCTTATTGGTCTTATGGCCAAAGCCTGCTCCCTGATCCTTTAGAGAATTCAGAACTATCAAATCCAGATTTTTAGACTTGAGTTTTTTCAAAGCATTTTGCTTTTCGTTATCTGTTTCAAGAGCAAACCCAACTAATATCTGATTTTTTTTCTTCATACTTCCTAAACTGGCAAGTATATCTTTTGTGGGTTTTAACTCTATAGAATCCATCCCACCTTCTTTTTTGATTTTATTTGAAGCCTTTACCATAGGTGTAAAATCAGCAACGGCAGCAGAAAGAACAGCAATATCAACTTTTGGAAATAATTCGCTACAATAATCATACATTTCTTCAGCAGAAGTAATATGACGAATATTTACCTCCTGATTTATGGGTCTTTCATTACTTGGTCCAAGAACTAAATCCACTTGGGCTCCCAGGTCTGCAAGAGCATCCGCAATTGCCACACCCATTTTACCACTACTATAATTACCTATAAAGCGCACAGGATCAATGGCTTCGTAAGTTGGGCCGGCATTAACAAGTACTTTTTTATTATTTAGAGGCTTTTTTTTTTCGAAGAAGTTTTTGATAATACCGAAAATAACTTCCGGTTCTTCGAGGCGCCCCATACCTTTTAGTCCGCTGGCTAGTTCGCCTTCAACAGGTTGAATTAACTTATAGCCAATAGTTTCTAATTTTTTGATATTTTCCTGAGTGTTGGGATGGTGATACATATCAAGATCCATTGCAGGGGCAAAAAATATTGGGCAGCGCGCCGACAATACAGTTGTTAATAGTAAATTATCGGCTATGCCATAAGCTACTTTTGCCATAGTATTGGCTGTAAGTGGAGCAAGCAGAAATAAATCGGCCCACAGGCCTAAATCTACATGACTGAACCAACTACCGTCATCACGTTTATGAAATTCATGAAGCACAGCATTTTCGCTTAATGTAGCAAGTGTTAAGGGGGTTACAAACTCTTTGGAATAAGGCGTCATAAGTATTTGAACTTCGGCACCTTCCTTTTTTAGAAGTCTGATTAGAAATGGTATTTTATATGCAGCAATGCTACCCGTAATACCAATTAATATTTTCTTCCCCTTTAACATGTTTTAGAAACTTGTTGAATTCACTTTATGAGGATTTCTGATATAAATCTGCTCATTTAAAAACTCATGAACCGCTATCAAAGTAGGCTTCGGAAGTTTCTCATAAAATTTTGCAATTTCTATTTGCTCACGGTTTTCAAAAACTTCTTCCAGATTGTCGTTAGTAGAAGCAAACTCGGCTGTTTTTTGATCTAATTCCTGTTTTAATTCACCACCTATCTGGTTAGCTCTCTTTGATAAAACAGCAACAGTTTCATAAATATTTCCTGTTTGCTCGTAAAAAGAATCCTTTTGACGGGTTACTGCAGTAGTTTCAGTTTTAACTTTTTTGTAATCCATTATATCTATTTTATAAATTTTTTCTAGCGTTATCGCTGATATTTTCAACTTCTTTTAAATATTTACTCTCGGGGTAAAGTTGCATTAAATTATTATAGGCCTCAACAGTTTTTTCATATCTGTCTTTTTGTTTCGTATAAATACTTTTTTCTGCATATTTATAATAGGCTTTCGTAATATAATACAAAATATCTTCCTGATAATCAGTATCAGGGTAATCTTCTAAGATATTCTCGAATGATGTAATAGCAGCCTGATAACTGTCCATATAATAATACAGTTTTGCTATATCGTAATCTTTTATTTCCAATTTATCACGAAGTTCATCCATAAGTCGTGTGGCTTCTTCAACTTTATCGTCGTTAGGATACATATCGATATAATTCTGTAATTCCTTTAGAGCGGTAAATGTACTGGTTTGATCCAGTGATGATCTTGGAGAATCCAGGTAATTGCAATAGGCACTTGTGAAAGCAGCCTTCTTTACATGCTCTCCCCTGGGATATAATTGAGTGTATTGCTTATAATAATAACTTGCTATATTGTAATCCTTCATCTGGAAATAGCAGTTGGCAGTATAGTAAGTCAGAAGTTCTCCTTTTGGAGTTCCTCTATGCACTGCTCTTAGTATATCAAAAAACTGTAATGCTCTGTTGAAATTGCCTTTTTCATAATAATCTATGGCAGTTTCGTATTTTAATTCGTTATTGCTACTTTTCAAAATTTTCTGATATCCATTACAACCAAATGTAACTATCATTAAACCAGCAATTAACAATATAAAAGTTGCTTTTCTAAACATGGCGCAAAATTAAGATAAAAAGTTGAAGTACAAAACGAAAAATGCAGCTGTTTATTTCATAAAAATTCTTAAGTAAATAATGCTGTCAGTTTAGTTGTTTTTATTGTGGACAAAATTTAAGTTTTGAAACATAAATTCTTATTTTGAAATAGGCGATAAAGATAGATGTATTTTTGAATGAACATAATATTTATCAAGTAATGAAAGGTATTTGGGTTACAAATTGCTTATTATTTTTTATCTTTACAAAATATAATTAATTGAAGAAAAGATGGAGGTAATAAAAACTAAAATTCCTGATTTATATATTGTTAAGCCGAGAGTTTTTGAAGACCATAGGGGATATTTTTTCGAATCTTATAATAAAGAAATGTTTCTCAGAAATGGAATAGATCAGAATTTTGTGCAGGATAATGAAAGTAAATCATCCAAAGGGGTTTTGAGAGGTCTTCATTATCAAAAGCCTCCATTCGCGCAGGGAAAATTAGTAAGAGTTATGCAGGGAGCAGTTCTGGATGTTGCTGTAGATATTCGAACAAATTCACCTACTTACGGCCAATGGGCATCGGTAGAACTTACTCAGGATAACAAATGGATGTATTGGGTTCCTCCAGGGTTTGCGCATGGATTTGTTACCCTTGAAGAGAATACTGTTTTCTTTTATAAATGTACTAATGTTTACAATAAAGAATCGGAAGGGTCCATTATGTGGAATGATCCGGATTTAAATATCGATTGGCAAGTAGAAAATCCCATACTATCAGATAAAGATAAAAACGGGCCATTATTCAAAGATTTTATAAGTCCCTTTTAAATTTTAATCTTTTTATAACAATTTAACGCTTATAATTACCATTCATCTTTCAGAAGTAAACTATCTTCGCAAATCTAAATTATTACATTGCTGATGAACAAAATTTTATCTTCTTTACTACTGATATTTATAATACTTGCACTTGTGATTGGGATTGATTTCTGGAAGGAAAAAAAAGAACAGCACCTTCCCGGAAAGAATGAACAATATTATAGAATAGTTTCTTTGCCCTTACCCGATTCTATGTTTTTTGTTGGAGAAGAGGTTCCTCTTGATTTGTTTTATGTGAGAGAGGCCCTGGATAAGGAATTGTCGATTAATACCTATTGGCATTCATCCACCTTACAACTTATAAAACGTACTCACCGATATTTTCCAATGATTGAGGAAATTCTCAGAAAAAATAATATTCCTGATGATTTTAAGTATCTGGCGGTAATA
>PKTD01000062.1 GCA_002869315.1 Marinilabiliales bacterium
AATATATTTACAGAAGGAATATCATTTTTTAGTATTTTCCTGAATAAAATATTTGTTAAAACTAATAAATAATAAATTTTATATTTTTAAGGTAAAATCAATAAAAAATGCTTGAATCCTTAAAGCGAAAACGTGGAGCACATAAATTAGAACATCCATTGGTACTGGCTATACTAGTGATGGTTGCTGTTGTGGCAGGTGTTTTAATTGCAAAAGGAGGGTTTAAAATTGCAGTTATGATTGTAGCCATGCTACCTGTATTGATTTTCCTTAATAGAGTATTTAATAATCCTCCAGTTGGTATTTATACTCTTTTGGTTTTTGCATTCATTGCAATTGGCCTCACTCGATATATTCAAAACGTTCCCCTAGGCTTAAGTATAGATGGATTTTTAGTGATAACCATAATTGGCTTCTTTTTTAAGTATTTTAATATAAAGATTGATTTCCAACAGATTAACAGAGATATCGTTTACTTATTATTCTTTTGGTTTCTATATATATTAATTCAACTTGGTAATCCTCAGGCATTGAGTCGTACTGCCTGGTTTTATGCTATGAGAGGAGTTGCACTTTACCCTCTTTTATTAGTTCCCATTTCCTTTTTTGTTTTTAACAGATTAAGATATATGATGGGGTTTTTATATTTATGGGGAGTATTCACAATACTTGCCACACTTGTTGGTCTAAAACAGGAATATATTGGTCTCGATTATGCTGAACAATACTGGATTGATACCATAGGTGGTGTAACACACATTATATTGGGAAAATTAAGAATTTTCTCTTTTTTCTCTGATGCTGGACAATTTGGTGCTGCTCAAGCAGCGGCAGGTGTTGTTGGAATACTTGTTGCCTCAAGCATAAAGGGTATAAGAAACAAAGTCTTCTTTATTATAATGGGAGTTATGGGAATATGGGGCATGTTTTTATCAGGTACCAGAGGAGCTATGATAGTTCCTATGATAGGTGGAGCAGTATATATAGTGCTGCGTAAGAATATTAGAGTTATGATTATTGGTGGTTTCTTCATGGCAGTAATTTATGTCTTCTTTGCATATACCTATATTGGAGAAAGCAATTATAATATTGCCAGAATGCGTACTGCCTTCAGGCCCTCAACTGACGCATCCTATCAGGTCAGACTTGAAAACAGGGCTATTTTGAAAGATTATCTTTCTGACAAGCCTATTGGCGGTGGCGTTGGTAGTGCTGGTAACTGGGGACAAAGATTTTCACCCCAAGGATTCCTGGCGCAAGTAGCAACCGATAGTTGGTATGTGCAAATATGGGCTGAAACAGGAATAATTGGACTATTTATCCATGTATTTATTCTAAGTTACATAATTATAAAAGGTTTCTATTTAATACTATTCAGGGTTCGAAATCCAGAATTGGCAGGAATTCTGGGAGCACTTCACGCAGGCTTTGCAGGTATTATGGGTGCAAGTTATGGTAATGGTGTACTTGGCCAGATCCCAACCGGACCTATAGTATATTTAAGTTGGATATTTGTTTTCATGGCTCTGCAACTAGACAGAGAATATGACTATCTGAAGGAAAATGATATTACACCAACTTCATTGTTCACAAAAACATAAAGTATTATGGAGAAAAAAATAGAAAATTCACCTTTAGTTTCTGTGGTTACAGTTAACTACAACCAAACTAAAGTCACTGAAGAGTTCCTTATCTCCATGGAATCAATTAGTTATCCTAAAGTAGAAGTGTTTGTAGTTGATAATGCCTCCCCTATTGATGATTCAGATATACTTAAAGATAAGTTCCCATACATTAACCTTATTAAAAGTGATAAAAATTTAGGTTTTGCAGGAGGAAATAATCTAGCACTACCACATTGTAAAGGAAAATATGTTCTATTTATTAATAATGATACTGAAGTAGAAAAGGGATTTCTTGAACCTTTGGTTGATGTCTTAGAAAAGGATCATTCTATAGGTATGGTTAGTCCTAAAATTCAGTATTATCATACCAAAGACACTTTACAGTTTGCCGGGTTCACTAAATTTAACATGTTGACTATCAGAAATTTCGCCATTGGATTTGGAGAAATTGATAAAGGCCAATACGATATTACTTGTGAAACAGGATCCATATTTGGGGCTGCTATGCTCGTACCAATGAGAATAATTGAGGAAGTTGGGATGATGACAGAAATTTTCTTCCTTTATTATGAAGAACATGATTGGGCAGCGCATATCGAAAGAGCAGGTTATAAAATCTACTATCAGGGCAAATCTCTAGTGCTGCATAAGGAATCGATATCAACTGTTAAGGATAGCCCTTTTCAAATATATTATATCAACAGAGGAAGGATATTATTTGCAAGAAGAAATACCAAAGGTTTTAAACGTGCATTAACTTTATTATATTTATACTTTATTTCCGGACCAAAAATAAGTTTAGAGTTTTTATCAAGAAATCGACTTGATCTAATAAAAGCTTATTGGAGAGCCGTTTGGTGGAATATTACTCATCAAAAAAGTATAGTTTTCGGAATACCAAAATTAAAACGGACATAATATGGATATAATTAGACTTTTTATCAATATAGTTGAAATAATATTTTATGTTTATTTCGGTTTAGCTACAATTTATATTCTTATTTTTTCATTTTTCGGCTTGTTTTATAGAAATAGAAAAGATATTAAGGCACAAAAACAACGTAAATTTGCTGTCCTTATTCCAGGCTATAAAGAGGATGCTGTTATTGTAAATGTTGCAGAGCAAGCTACAAAACAAGATTATCCAAAAGAAAAATTTGAAGTAATTGTTATTGCCGATTCCTTTAGTGAAACTACTCTAGAAAACTTAAGAAATCTACCCATAAGAGTGGAAGTGGTTGAGTTTGAAGTAAGTAAAAAATCGAAAGCACTTAACTTATGTATGAATCGTATTGGTGATGATTATGATGTAGCAATGATTTTGGATGCAGATAATATCATGAAAGCAGATGTGCTAACCAAGATGAATATGGCTTTCGAAAGAGGATTTGTTGCAGTTCAAGGACATCGAACAGCAAAAAACATGAATGCTAACTTCGCAATTTTAGATGCCATGAGCGAAGAAATAAATAATCATATTTTTAGAAAAGGTCATAGAGTTTTGGGATTATCCTCTGCATTAATAGGTTCGGGCATGGCATTGGATTATAAGTTGTTTAAGTCTACTATGGCAACCGTTGATTCTGTAGGCGAAGATAAGGAGGTAGAACTTAAAATTATAAAAAATAGAGTTAAAATTGAATATATTCATAATGCTATAATTTTTGATGAAAAAACATCTAAGTCAGATGTGTTTGTAAATCAAAGGAGAAGATGGATAGCTGCGCAACTCGACTATTTCAAAAGTCATTTTTTTGATGGAGTTTGGCAACTCATTACCAAAGCAAATATTGATTATTTCGATAAGGTAATACAAATGGTAATGCCACCACGCATAATACTAGCAGGAATATTATTTATTCTTACAGCCATAAGCATCACATTTAATATACTATCAATCAACTGGATAAGTAAATTGTTTGTAAGTGATTGGCAATTATGGACTTCTCTATTTATTATCACTGCATTTTCTCTCACAATATCCATACCCCGAAAATTTTACAATAAAAAGACTTTTGTGGCACTTTTAAGCATTCCACATGGATTTATCTTAATGATAATTAGCCTGTTAAAAATTAAAGGGGCAAGTAAAAAGTTTCTTCACACAACACATGGACATACCGAAGAAAGTAAGCATAATTAATATTGCTATCTGTTATGCCACCAAAAGTAAAATATCCATTAGTTTCTATAATATCGGTTAATTTTAACCAGGCTGATGTTACATGTGCACTTTTGGAATCCTTAAACAAAATTACATATCCAAATATTGAAGTAATTATTATCGATAATAACTCAACGGAGGATGATCCCAAAATAATAAAAGAAAAATTTCCTAATATAATTTTTATAGAAAACCCTATAAACTATGGGTTTGCAGCAGGAAATAATTTTGGTTTAATGCGTGCCAGAGGAGAATATGTTATGCTTCTGAATAATGATGTTGAAGTTCCCCCAGGATTTTTAGAACCCCTTGTAAATAAACTTGAAAAAAATAAAAGTATTGGTGCAGTTAGCCCCTTAATAAAGTTTTATTACCAACCAGATACAATTCAATATGCTGGATATACCCCAATAAACCCAATTACCATGAGAAATGCTTCTATTGGTTATTGGGAAAAGGACAAAGGGCAATACAAAGAAGACAAAGAAACAGCCTATACTCATGGTGCTGCAATGATGGTTCCTATGAGAGTTATCAAAGAAATCGGTTTAATGTCCTATATTTTCTTCCTATACTATGAGGAAGCAGATTGGTGTGCACGTATAAAAAAAGCAGGATATAAGAACTATTATGTGGGTAGTACATTTGTTTACCATAAAGAATCAGTTTCTACAGGAAGAATAAGCGCACTTAAAATATACTATCAAAATAGGAATAGAATAGTTTTCATGAGAAGAAACATTGAAGGAAAAGATTTCTACCTTGGAATATTGTATCAATTATTTGTGGCAATTCCGAAAAATGCTTTCAAATTTCTGCTAAAAGCAAAATTCAACCTCTTCTTCGCTTATTATAGAGCTATAGGATGGAACTTAAAAAATCTATTTTCAGACGAAATACATGAAAACCCAATGTTATAAAGAAAATATATGATTATGAGCTACTTATATTATTTAAACTACATTGTATATGCTGTCGTTGCTTTCTCTACATTATATATTTTTGTATTCGCAATAGCCGGATTATTCAACTTCAAACAAGCAAAACCAAAAGACAGTAAGCAAAGAAGGTTCGCCATTCTTATTCCTGGCTACAAAGAGGATACAGTTGCCATAGAAGTAGCGCAAGAGGCTCTGAAGCAAAATTATCCAAAAGATCTTTTTGAAATTATTATAGTCGCCGACGGGTTTAGAAAAGAAACTCTGGACGAACTTAAAACTCTTGATATCAGACTTATAGTAGTTGAATTAGAGTTTAGTACTAAGTCACGTGCAATTAACGAAGCATTACGGAATTTAGATAAAGATTTTGATATTGCAGTTGTACTGGATGCCGACAACTTGATGGAAAAAGATTTCCTTAAAAAAATCAATGACTCATTTTCAGCAGGAAACAAAGTTGTTCAGGCTCATAGAGTAGCAAAAAATACAGATACTTCTTACGCAATTCTGGATGCTGCCAGCGAAGAAATAAATAATCACATTTTCAGGAAAGGCCATAGAGTATTAGGTTTATCTTCAGCCTTAATTGGCTCTGCCATGGCATTCGAATTTAATTATTTCTGCGAGATGATGAAGGAAGTAGAGGTAGTAGGTGGTTTCGATAAGGAAATTGAGGTAAGAACTCTTGAAAAGAAAATTAGAATTGATTACCTTCCTGATGCTTATGTTTACGATGAGAAAGTACCTAATGCGAAAGTTTTTTCAAACCAGAGACGAAGATGGTTATCAGCACAACTTCACTTTTTTGGTAAAAGTTTTAAACCGGCTATTAAAAATCTCATTTTAAAAGGTAATATCGATTTATTTGACAAAGCCATTCAATTTATACTGATACCCAGAATCTTACTTCTTGGTTTATTAACTTTTATGAGTTTTGTTACTTTGATGATTGCACCTTTTTATATATTTATTGAATGGGGGTTTTTACTGTCTATTTGCATATTAACATTCATATTATCAACACCTACCTATATGTATAATATGAGAACTCTCAACGCTATGCTAAGGATACCTTCAGGATTTTACCATATGTTTTTATCTTTACTAAAAATTAAAGGAGCAAATAAAGAATTTATTCATACTAAGCATTCTTATAATTCATTACAAAAAAAATCTAAGAAAAAGAAAAAATAATAAGCCTGAAATTATTTTTGGAATAATTTATTATTGATAAT
>PKTD01000158.1 GCA_002869315.1 Marinilabiliales bacterium
ATTATAATTTTTTCAATTTCGTTATTGTTACAAAAGAAAAAGGTTGTATAATTGTAGGCTCAAAACCGAAATCAAATTTCATGTGTTGATGTCAAAGCAGTTTCGATTCATAATAGTAATAGTCTTAATGCTGGG
This sequence comes from Marinilabiliales bacterium, assembly GCA_002869315.1. Taxonomy (GTDB): domain Bacteria; phylum Bacteroidota; class Bacteroidia; order Bacteroidales; family F082; genus BM524. The sequence continues at coordinate 136 of PKTD01000158.1, forward strand.
AAGCACTATGTCATCCTTTGCACAAGACCCTCAGTTTTCACAATTTTATGCCAACCCCTTATACTTAAATCCAGCATTTGCGGGGGCTACACAATGTGGAAGACTTAATCTTAACTATCGTAACCAATGGCCAGGGCTTTCCAATGCTTATGCCACTTATAATATAAGTTACGATCAAAGTTTGCCTGGAATCAACAGCGGATTTGGAGTCCTGGCAATGAGTGACCAGCAAGGTGATGGAGCACTTTCCAGAACCTCGGCAGCCGCTTATTATGTTTATAAGTTAAAAGTTTCTGAACCAATTATAATAAATTTTGGTGTAAAAGCAGCTTTTTACCAGGAGCATTTGAATTGGGATAAACTTACTTTTGCTGATCAGATTAATTCTGCTACAGGTGAGATAACAGGACCAACAAATGAAACTCCGCCTTCAAGTTTGGATATATCAGTAGTTGATTTCTCCGCCGGAGCAATAATGACTTACTATGATATATTTAACTTAGGTATATCTGTAGATCATCTTACACAGCCACAGTTATCGTTTTATGATAACCCGGACAGTAAATTAGATATGAAGATAACAGGGCATGGTTCCCTTAATATAAATATTACACAAGGTATGTTGGGCGGTTACGATCCTGATGACATCATGCTACAACCTAGCATTTTGTATATGCAGCAAGGTAAATTCCACCAATTGAATGCCGGATTATATGTAAATAAATATCCATTTGTTGTAGGAGCTTACTATCGTCATAATTTCCAAAATCCTGATGCAGCAATAGTATTAATAGGATTGAAATTTGATAATGTTCGCTTTGGATATTCGTACGATATTACCATGTCAAATGTTGGGGGAAAAGCAGGGGGTGCACATGAAATATCTCTTGCCTGGGACTTCTGTATATACAAAGAACAAAAAAGAAGACGCATTAGGGCAATAAGTGCACCATCATTTTAGTTATAACAAGAACATAGAAATACAAATTTTTTAAAGATGTTAAATATCAAACACTTATTTTCATTTGTAATAGGAATTGCTACTATCGCAATTCTAACAACATCTTGTGGGAAGAACGAGACCTCAAGAACAACCGGATGGGATTATAACAATCCTGAAAATGGAGGATTTGAAGTGGCTGATGTGCCAAATCAAATTGCAGGACCTGGGTTAATTCTTATCGAAGGTGGTACCTTTACTATGGGTGCTACTGAAGAAAATCCGTTTTATGAATGGGACAACCCTCCAAGAAAAGTTACTGTTAGCAGTTTTTATATGGACCAAACAGAGGTGAGCAACCTTGATTATCTGGAATATATTTATTGGCTAAACAGAGTTTATGGAGAAGATTTTCCATTGGTTGTGCAACAAGCTTTACCTGACACACTTGTGTGGAGAGATAAACTTGCATACAATGAGCCATTGGTGAATACATATTTCCGTCACCCTTCGTATCATAATTATCCAGTTGTTGGTGTTACATGGTTACAGGCTAACGATTATGCATCATGGAGAACCGACAGGGTAAATGAAAACCAACTTATAGAAGCAGGTATTCTTGATTTTGATCCTGATCAAAGAGGTGCAAATAACTTTAATACAGATGCCTATTTAGCAGGACAATATGAAGGTCTTGTTAACGAAGGCAAAGAAGACTTAGATCCTAATGGAACAGGTATCAGAAATGTTAGATTTGAAGATGGTATACTTCTTCCAAATTACAGACTACCTACCGAAGCAGAGTGGGAATATGCAGCCCTAGGACTTGTTGGAAATACACTTTACAACCGTGTGGTTGAAAGAAGAACATATCCATGGAATGGTACCGGAGTGAGAACTGATGAAACAAAATATTATGGAAGTTTTGTAGCAAACTTTAAACGTGGTCGTGGTGACTATATGGGAGTTGCAGGAAACCTCAATGACGGAAGTGATCTTCCAGGACCTGTTGGTTCTTACTGGCCAAACGATTATGGTCTTTATAATATGGCTGGTAATGTAAGTGAGTGGGTTCTCGATATCTATCGTCCTATGTCTCACCAGGATGTTGCAGATTACAATCCTTTCCGCGGAAATATCTTTACAAACAAAGTTAAAGATGTTAATGGTGGAATAGCCGACAAAGACAGTTTAGGAAAAATCAGATACGAAGAAATTACTGCTGAAGAAGCAGCCAACCGTAAAAATTATCGTAAAGCAAATAATGTTAACTATCGTGATGGTGATTATCAATCAACTATTCAGGCTGACTGGCTAGGAAATGACGATCCGGAAAGCACCTCAGCAATGTATGAATATGGTGTTACTACATTGATTAGTGATAAAGCAAGAGTTGTAAAAGGTGGTTCATGGAAAGATGGTGTATATTATCTAAGCCCAGGAGTTAGAAGATATCTTAATGAAGATGAAGGCTCCTCAACTATTGGATTCCGCTGTGCGATGATTAAAGTTGGATCTTCCAAATAATAGAAAATAAAAATATTAGAAAAGCCTCTGTAATTATTTGCAGAGGCTTTTTTTTTATCTTTGATTATCAAATTATACTACTGAACAATTTTAATTATAAATGGATTTAGAGGGCATTTATCATATATGGGAAAAAAGTACCGGAATAAGCACTGACAGTAGATCCGTTAAGAAAGGAAATCTGTTTTTTTCCCTTTCGGGAGATAATTTTAACGGTAATAAATTCGCAACACAAGCAATTGAAAAAGGTGCCATAGCAGCCATAATTGACGATCCGGATTATAAAACTGACGATAATTATATTCTTGTAGATGATAGTCTGGACTATCTTCAGCAACTTTCAAAATTACATAGAGAAAAACTAAAAACACCAATATTGGCAATTACAGGTTCAAATGGCAAAACAACTACCAAAGAACTCATATCTTCCGTACTTTCATCTCAAAAAAAGATAAGTTACACTAAAGGAAATCTAAATAACCACATTGGCGTTCCCTTGAGTTTGATGGAAATACAACCAGATACTGAAATTGCAATAATTGAAATGGGAGCCAATCATATCGGAGAAATTAAATTTTTGTGTGATATAGCCACTCCTGATTTTGGTATTATCACAAATATTGGTAAAGCCCATTTGGAAGGCTTTGGTAATTATGAAGGGGTTGTAAAAGCAAAAAGCGAACTATATTCCGCCATAAAACAAAATAAGGGTGAAGTTTTCCTTAATAGGGATGATGACTTACTAGTTGATTTGTCTGATGGAATAAAGTCATTTACTTATGGAATTAATGAAGATGCAGATATAAAAGGTGAAATTATTAAAACTAATCCCTCACTTGAAATTAAATGGTATAAGAATGATGAAGCCAATATTATTCAAACTAATTTATATGGTAAGTATAATTTCCCAAATATAATGGCAGCAATTGCTTGTGGAATTTATTTTGGAATAAGTTCAACATCAATTTCTTCAGCCATTGCAAACTATATACCCGATAATAATCGCTCCCAACTTATAAAAGCAGCTAATAACACCATACTTATGGATGCGTATAATGCTAATCCCGTAAGTATGAGTGGTGCGATAAATAGTTTCGTCGATTTTCATTCAGAAGAACCAGTGCTTATACTAGGGGATATGTTTGAACTTGGAAAGGAATCTACTCAGGAGCATGAAAAAATTATTGAGCAATTACAAGGAACTAACTTTAATGAAGTATTTTTAGTAGGAAAAGAGTTTTGTAAATTTGCTGATAAAGAGAAGTTTCTGTTTTTTGAAACAACTGAGAATCTGAAATCATATTTGGATGTAAATCCATTAAAAAATAAAACAATATTAATTAAAGGAAGCAGAGGCATGAAATTGGAAATGCTAATGGAAAAGTTTTAATTTATTAATGTCAAAATACAACGCAATAGGTTTAATGTCTGGCAGTTCTCTGGATGGGCTGGATATAGCTTATTGCGAATTTGAATTTAAAGATAATAAGTGGTCTTATAAAATACTATATGCTGAAACATATCAATATGATGAAGAATGGTATTTAACATTAAAACATCTGGCGAAAGCCGATGCCCTAAAAATTCAGAAAATCCATTTCTCATATGGCGAACTATTAGCACGCTTTGTAAACAACTTCATAAATAAGTATAAAATAAAAGTAAATCTTATTGCCTCTCACGGACATACTATTTTTCATGAGCCAGCATCAAATTTCTCTTATCAGATTGGAGATGGACAAACCATTGCATATCACACAGGTGTAAAAACCATATGCGATTTCAGAAGCAAGGATATTTTATTTGGAGGCCAGGGTGCTCCATTGGTTCCCATAGGTGATAAATTATTATTTTCCGATTTCGACTTTTGCTTAAATATTGGCGGCATAACAAATATTTCATTTAATGAAAACTCCAAAAGGATAGCCTTTGATATAAGTGGAGCTAACCAGATATTAAACCATCTGAGCAATCAGTTTGGCAAACCATATGATGAGAACGGTAGGATTGCTCAATTAGGTAAAATGAATAAACAGCTATTTGATACGCTAAATGACGATGAATACTTTTTAATGAAAAATCCTAAATCTCTCAGTAATCATTATGTTGAAAAGCACTTTATAAAATTGGTTGATGAGTTCAACTGCAGTATAGAGGATAAACTTTTTACTGTATGCAAACATATTGCATATCAAATAAATAATTCTGTAAAAAAGCATGAAAGCGGGGATTTACTCATTACTGGCGGAGGAGCATATAATACTTTTCTGATTAATGCAATAAAAAGAGAAACACACCATCATATTGTTATACCTGACAGCAGTTTAATTGAATTTAAAGAGGCATTAATATTTGCTTTTATGGGTGTTTTAAGATCTCTGGGAGAAATTAATTGTCTGGCTTCGGTAACAGGAGCAAAAAAAGATTCTTCCTGCGGAGTAATTCATGATATTTAGAAATAAAAAAACCTCCGAAATTAATTCCGGAGGTCTTATAAATATTTAGTTTCTCAACCATGGAAGAAAATCATCTCCTGTAACCAGTATATCAAAATACCGCCAAAATACCCAATCAAAGCTAACCAACTGATTTTCTTCATATACCATATAAAATCTATTTTTTCTAGTCCCATTGCAGCAACACCTGCAGCAGATCCAATAATCAGAATACTTCCTCCTGTTCCTGCTGCATATGCCAATAATTCCCAGAAGGCACCATCCTGAACAAAGTGATGCATATATTCCGGCTCTATGGATGCCTGAACCATTGCTTCTGTCATTACTGGGTACATTCCCATTGCACCAGCAGTAAGTGGCACATTATCTACTATTGATGATAGTACTCCAATTGCTGCGTTTATTCCATATATATTGTGTACATTCTTATCAAGGAATTCTGATAGTAATCTTAGGTGACCTGCTGATTCCAATGCTGCCACTGCAGAAAGTATACCTAGGAAGAAGAAAATTGTAGGTACATCAACTTTTCTCAATACACCAATAACTGTTAGTTTTCTCCTGTCTTCTATTGGCTTATTCCTATGCATTATTTCAGTTGTAATCCAAATAACACTTAGCCCGAACAACATTCCCATATAAGGTGGTAAGTGAGTCACTGTTTTAAATACAGGCACAAATAGCAATGCTGCAACACCCATAATAAGAAGTAGTTGTCTTTCAAAAGGAGTAGTAAATTCTCTTGTTTCATCATCAGTGAGTTTCGGCCTATCCACTTCACCCTTCATAAACATTGAAACAACTAATAATGGGAACAGCATATTGAAAATACTTGGAATAATTACCATCATAATTATGTTACCAGCAGTAACCTGTTTTCCA
>PKTD01000211.1 GCA_002869315.1 Marinilabiliales bacterium
AGGCATCAAAAGTTACATACTGACGTTGATCGGCTGCTATTAGCACATCTGCAATGGGAACTAATATCTTATCGAATTTTGCCTGCATGGCATTTTTTAGCTGCAATTTACGGGTACCTTTTTGAAGTTGTACTCTTTCATCATTAGGAAGGTTAATGGCTATTGTTTTACCAGCCATATTGCAATCTCCTGCATAATATAATACATCATATGCATTTAAATCCACGTCCGAGCCGGGAGTTTCCGATTTATAAGCCTGATCCACCGGAAGTTCTTTTTGTAACTGAGGAAGGAAACTGGCATATTTTGAAAGTTTATCACTCCACTCAACATCTTTCAAAAGAACATAGCCTTCGTGGGCCGCTTTATAACCAAACAGTCCATCCGTATAATTTTCAATTGGACCGATAACAATATCTACAAGGTTGTCTTTCATATCGAGCCAGGCCATATCGCTTTCAAAATAGTCGTCGGTTAACATTGCATGAGCCCTTAAGGTTAGATAGTTCTTAAAACCAGGATCTTCTGCAAGTTCTGCTGCTTCAAGTAAAAGCACTGAAGCTCTTTCCACATAAGGTTTAAATGCCTTATGATACCATACCGTTGTTAACTCTCCACTTTCATCTCTTTTGATCATGGTATATAAACTGGTTTTATCCGGATTTTCCCAGGCTTCAAACTCTTCTTTTGTCATATCGGTTGGATAAAACATAGCGCCTGCAGGTTTTGCACCGTAACCTTTAATAAAAGGTGCCAGATTATTAAGTTCATCCCAAGGACCATAATTAATATCAGCATAACGACGTAATTCAGGGTTTTCTATGGAGGATAAAAATTTATCCTTATCTCCGGCATTCTGAAGCCAGAAAACATTATTCATAATATCAGCTGCCTCAAAAAGTTTTTTAAGCATCTCCTTCTGATTATCACTTAGATGAGAAATGTCGGCAGTGAGCGTAAACTCTGCATACTTCTTCATTTTATAGGCTTTCTTTTCTTGCTTTTCGGCTTTTTCCTTCTTCATATTTTCACATGAATTAAAAACTAAAGCCAATGATAATAATATCAATAAACTATATTTAAACATGGTGTTTGAATTTTGTTTTTCGCTTATGGCGAAATTGTTTCTTGATGCGAATATAATAATAAGTTGATTAATGAGTAAATTTACAAAGAGCATCAGATTGGCAAACCTTATAGAAAATGCGTCAGGTGGTAATTAAAATTCGACAAGTCGAAATCGTTAATGGGACAAGAGGAAATCCTCAATGCATCAAGTAGGAATTATTAATATGACAGTACGAAATTTGAATAATTATAGTAGGGATTAAAAGGAATTGAATCTTCAATCAGATTGCTTCACCCCATCAACTTTTCGCTAGTAATGACTACAATCTGGCAGGGGTTCGCAATGACGTTACCGTTATTGCAGGGCAGTCGTGTCATTGCGAGGAGCTTAGCCTTAATGTATTTCATTTATCCAAGTCGACATGAGTGACGAAGCAATCTGATAGAAGTATCGGGGGCTAAACCATAGTAATTTGGTGTATAGCATAAATTACTACAAGCAAAAAATTAGTCCCGCCATCGACAAAAAATTGTTTACAGCAGGACTAAGTGGAGAATTATATATGAAATTATTCCCTTAGGAAACAATTGTGTTAACTCTGTTTCTTTATCTTATCATCTTTGGAAATACCATCCAGAACTTCAATATTAATACCATCGGAAAGCCCTGTTTTTATATATCTTTTTTCAAATACCTGAGGTTCCGTTTCCACCTCCACATATACAGTATCTTTTTCAAACTTTAACAAACTTTCTGATATGGCAAGCACGCTATCCACACGAGCCAATACAATATTTGCATTTGCGCTATAACCAGCCCTGATAAACTGATCGTTTTTTAATTGAACGTCAGCCTTTATTTCAAATTGTACTGCTCCGTTAACTTCTGCTCCTTTTGGGGAAATCTGCTCCAAAACGGCATCAAAACTTACATCTTCCAGGGCTCCAATAACAAGTATTAATGGCATACCTTCTTTAATTTTACCTACCTCCGATTCATCGATATTACCCTCAAAAACCATTTCGCCCATATCAGCAACATTGGCAATGGTAGTTCCGGCATTGAAATTATTGGCTTCAATTACCTGATTTCCAATTTCCACGGGAATATCCAATATCATTCCATCGATGGTGGAACGTACCATGGTATTTGTTTTATCACCAGAAGTTTTCGTCTGCCCTTCTTCAATAAGCTGAAGTGTTTCTTCAGCCGTTTCCAGTTCTTCCTGTGCGCTTTTGTAGGCTGTTTCATATGTTTCGAAATCGGCCTTTGCAATAACCCCTTTTTCCAATAAACCCAATTGACGGTCATAATTCCTTTTGGCATCAGTAAGGTTAATCTTAGCCTGTTCTATCCTCGATTTTGCATTATTAAGGTTTATCATATTAGGGATTATCCTGATCTTAGCAATCAAATCACCCTCCTTAACCATGTCGCCTTCAACTACATATATTTTTTCGATTATCCCTGATACAACCGGTTTTATCTCAATTTCTTTACGTGGATTAACTGCTCCGGTTGCGGTGGTTTTTTTAATTATATCCATAACTACAGGCGTTTCTGTTTCATAAACAACAGGCTGGCTCTGCGACTTCTGATATAAAAAATACATGGTATAACCTATTACTCCCAATATGATTAAACCCAACAATATTTTTAAAAACTTTTTCATGTCTGCTAATTATTATATTTTTTGGTAATTACTCATCTCTAAGAGCGTCGATAGGCTTGATTTGTGTTGCCCTGCGAGCAGGAATCAATCCGGCCAATGCGCCCGATATTATTAATACTATTAAGGCTGAAACGGCCTTATTAAAATCTACTTCAGGATTATTAAACATTTCTCCCGAGGCACCAAAGTTCACAAGAGCATAGTTAATCAACTCCAACAATCCTACTCCTAAAACAAGTCCAATGTATCATGCTATGGAAGTTAAAAAAACCGACTCTAAAACTATTTGTGTCTGTATAGCCAGGGGTGTTGCTCCCAGGGCTCTTTGAACTCCAATTTCTTTTGTACGTTCTTTTACAACTATCAGCATAATATTGCTCACTCCAATAACTCCTGCCAACAGCGTTCCTATTCCTACTATCCAAATTAAGCCATTGATACCAGTAAATAGGGTAACCATTTTTTTGAATTCATTTTCTACATTAAAAGAACCTACGGCTCTATCGTCCATGGGTGAAATAGAATGTCTTTCTCTTAATAGGTCTTTTACCTTTGCCAAAGCTTCAGAGGCAGGCACGTCCTTATAAGATGTCATTGAATACCATCCCACTATATCGCCATAATTATATGTGCGTTGCAGGGTAGTAAAGGGCATATATATTTGCTGGTTCTCCCTTTCGGCCTGCTGATCATTCTTCTTTGAAGAGTAAACTCCAACAACCTTAAAATACACGCCTCTTATTCTCAGATAATCTCCAATGGGATCTTCATCTTTATCGAACATTTCTTCCTTTACGCGTATCCCAATAACTATTACTTTTCTGCGGTCTGTTATATCCTTTTCATTGATAAACCTTCCGGCAAGTATATTTACAGGATCTATTTTATTCATATCCGGAGTGTCGCCCTGTATACGATAAGAGGCGGTACGTTCATTTCTTACCACATTATTTTCGGTACCACCACCAGCCTGTAAGCGGGGAGCAATATATTCCAGTTCAGGTATATTATCTCTCAGCGCCTGAGTATCATCATTATTGAAATTATATCTTCTCCCTTTAGGGAAACCTTTATAAGAAATAGTGGTAGGTTGGGTCCATACAAAAAGGGCATTGGTGGCCATATCGCCCATCCCCTGACTAACGCCATTATGTAATCCCTTTCCTGAGCCCAGCATTATTACAAGCATAAAAATTCCCCAAAAAACTCCAAAGGCGGTAAAGAACGTCCTTAGTTTATTCTTGCCAAGGGCGTGCATAATTTCTGTAAATTTATCTCTGTCGAAAAGGAACATCTTACTTTATTTTAATTATTCATCGCGTAACGCAATTACCGGTTTAACTGATGCTGCCTTACGTGCAGGCACATAACCTGCAATGGCACCTGAAATAATAAGTAAAGCCGTTGCTATTAAAGCCACATTCATATTAATTTCAGGATTTGCAAAGTAGGCAGAGGCGGGCAGGAATTTTGCTACCAACTCCAACAAACCTACTCCTAGTACAAGTCCGATATATCCGGCAAAAGCTGTTATCAAAACCGACTCCTGCAAAATCAGACTTACAATAGAAAATGGTGTGGCACCCAAGGCTTTACGTATACCTATTTCTTTAGTTCTCTCTTTTACAACTATCATCATTATATTGCTTACTCCTACAATTCCAGATATGATTGTTCCTGCTCCTATTATCCATATGAACAATCTTATTCCGGCAAATAAATTCATAAATTTCTGATAGTTTTCTATACTATTAAAAATGAAAAGGGCTCTGCGGTCTTCCGGATCAAACTTATGCTTATCGGAAAGTCTCTGTTTCACTTCATTAACAATTTTCTGACTTTCAGCAACATCTACGCCATCAAAGTTCAGAAGTATGGAATTAATGGTATTTCCCATATTAAATACTCTTTGGGCCGTACTTATGGGAATATATGCTCTTAACAAGTCTCTGTCGGAACCGGGATCGTTAAAAACACCCACAACTTTAAACATTACTCCGCTAATTTTTATGTATTTGTCAACTGCTTCTTCATTATTTTTAAAAAGGGCCTCATATACAAGCCGGCCTATTACCACCGACTTTCTGTAATCATCAACATCTTTTTGGTTTAAAAATCTGCCTGAAATCATTTCAGCGGCTTCCACATATTTATAATCGGGTAAAATTGCAAAGGTTTCGAAAGTACCATATTCAGAGCCGTATGAGATTGTGCTTATTCTATCAACCCTTGTACGTGTTGACGAATAGGAAAGTTTATCAAAGTCGCTGATTAATTCTCTGTCTTCATTTTTAAATTCTATGCGCCTGCCGGGTTTCATTCCTTTATATGCTTTGGAAGTAATTCCTCTGCTAATGGAAAGATAGTTAACGGCATCACCTTCAAACTCACGTTTCACACCATTTTCAAGGCCATAACCTGATCCCAGCAACACCACAAGCATAAAAATACCCCAGGCCACGCTAAAACCAGTAAGTAAAGTACGTAACTTGTTTTTACTTATGGTATTAAATATCTCCTGCCATTTATCTAAATCGAACATAATTTTGGTTTTATGCCATATGCTGTGAAGCAAGCCATTCTTTTCGATGACCGTTTTCAATAATTGAATCTATAAGTCCGTCCTTTAGCCTGATTATCCTTTCGGTTTCTGCTGCAATTTCTCTCTCGTGAGTCACAATTAAAATTGTAATTCCGCTTTTATGGATTTCTTTAAAAATCTTCATTACTTCTATGGAAGTTTCCGAATCCAGTGCTCCTGTAGGCTCGTCGGCAAGGATAACCTTGGGCTTAGAAATTAAAGCTCTTGCAATAGCAAGTCTTTGCTTTTGACCTCCCGAAAGTTCATTGGGTAAATGATGTGCCCATTCGGCAAGCCCCATTTTTTCAAGGTATTCCATAGCCAGCATATTTCTCTTTTTACGTGGAACTTTCTGGTAATACAAAGGAAGCGCCACATTCTCCATGGCATTTTTAAAGGAAATCAAATTGAATGACTGGAAAACAAAGCCTATGAATTTATTTCTATAAAAAGCAGCCTTCTTCTCGCTTAAATGAGCAATTTTCTCATTATTGAGATAGAATTTACCATTGTCATGATTATCGAGCATACAGATAATATTTAATAAAGTTGATTTGCCCGATCCGGAAGATCCCATAATAGAAAC
>PKTD01000066.1 GCA_002869315.1 Marinilabiliales bacterium
ACATCTAATGAAAAAAGTGCGAAAACAAGAATAATGATAATTAGGAGGATGCGTAGAATCCATGAGATGTAGATATTTCCGGGGAGATTAGTTTTCATAGTGTAAAATTTTGGTTTAGAAAAGTTTACAAGATACTATTTTTAAGACCCAATGTCAAGTTGGAAGACTTGTACTCATTAAATATTTATTTGAAATTCAATATTCGTCGATATGACACGCTATAGCAAAAAGTATGAATTCATTATAGAATTGATTTAATAGGATTTAAAATATTTGATCCTAATAATCATTGTATTTTTTATATAAACACTTAGCTGTTGTTGTTTGAGCAAGTCCGCCCAGGCCTGTACAACATAAAGAGGAGGGAAGTGTATTACCAACCGATTTCATGGCATCGATTACTTCATTGTAAGGTATCACAGCATCAAATCCTGCTATGGCCATAATATAAGAGTTGTAAGCATTACTGGCAGCCATAATATTCTTACCCAGGCAAGGCATTTCTACTCTTACTGCAACGGGATCGCATATTAATCCCAATTGATTTTGCAATGCCATTGAAGCAGCATCCATAGCCTGTTTTGCTGAGCCACCGTTTAATTCTACCAATGCTGCAGCGGCCATGGCTGAAGCCGAGCCTGTCTCTACCTGGCAGCCACCTTCTTCTGCTGAAAATGTGTATTTATCGGCAATAAAAACGCCTGTGACTCCGGCTGCAAGAAAAGCCCTAGCCATTGCTTTAAAATCAAATTCTTCTTCTTCCAGAGAAGCAAATAAGGTTCCTCCCAAAACACCACAACTGCCTGCTGTTGGAGCCGCAACAATAAGTCCCATGGAACTTTTTACTTCCATAATGGCAGAGGTGAAAGCAATTATTCTGCTGTTAACTGTTTGTTTTATAAGCCCTTCCTTTACTGTTTTTCCAATCAAAGGCGACTGAGAGCCAAGTATCCTGTCATCGTAATGGGTTCCTTTTAGTCCTTCATCGATGGCGTTTTTTGTTATGAGAACTATCTCTTCCATTTTTCTCATAATAGCATCTTCACTCAAAGCTGTTCTGGCTTTTTCATACATCATTGCCAGTTCAGATAAAGAGAAATTGTTTTTAGTTGCTATTTCCAACATTTCATCCACTGTTGTAAAGGGAAGTTTTATTTCAGTAGCAGAAGGTGTTGGCATTACAGGTATAAAATCATATTTCTGATATGTACTTTTTATAAGGCTCAGAGCACTTTCAATTTCTTTATTTAAATTATATGCCGATTTGATGTTTACCAAAAGATTTTGTTCAGCATCCTGTGATATATATAATTTAATATCTGAGGGTGAGTTTTTAAAAACGCTTTCAATTTCTGTTATCTCCTTTGAATTTATCTTTGGAAAGATAAGAAGTGTATCAAAGAAATCGCCTTTTAATGAAACTTTAAAGCCATTCCACTCAATAATTTCAAACATCCCACCACCTGTTGATATTGCAAGAATATGAAGGTCTTCCTGATTAGGATACTGAACACTAATCTGGTATGCATTGGGGTGTTTGTTATCAATATCGGTAATAATGTAATCTATAGAAAAACCACCATTTTCTATATGGGTTTCATAATTTATAATTTCAGGATTTGTCATTTCCAAACCCAATAGCCCCCCTGCCAATCCCATGGCTGAGCCTTGTCCGATGTAGGTCGTAGCCAGCGCACTGGATTTGTCAAACTTCACTATCACTTTAGAAAAATCAGGCTCAGCAGCCTGCCTAATCATGCTTGCTATACGATGGCTTGCAGCAGTATGTGAACTGGAAGGTCCACGCATAACAGGACCAATTACATCATTGAAAATACCGGGTATATTTTTTGATTTTATCGTCATAATATTACTGCTGTGAATACTTCTCATAAATCATATTGGCCATAAATAAATCCTGTACTCCCAAACCAACACTCTTAAAAATAGTAATCTCATTATCATCCCTTCTGCCATTTATTTTATTGTTTATCAGTTCGCCTATTTCTCCTATAATAACACTTTCGTCAAAAATGTTTTCATTAATGGGCTTTATCAAATCGCCAGATTCTTTAAGAACCGATTCCTTCGAGTCGACAAATAAATTACCATTTTTTATTATTTCAGGATCTATCTCTTGCATCTCTGGTTTATATGAACCTATTGCATTTATGTGGGTGCCTTTTGTTATATCATTCCAACTAAATAGTGGATTTTTAGAGTTTGTTGCTGTACAGATTATATTTACATCATATAAATATTCAGGGCTGTTTACCACCTCTACAGAAATATTTTCTTTCTCTTCTATTTCCCTTTTGAGTTTCACAGCAGCATCTGTATTAAGATCATAAAGCAAGGCTCGTTTTATTGGTCTCACATTACAAACTGCTTCAACTTGTGTTTTACCCTGGGTTCCACAACCAAATACTGCCATAGTATCAGAATTTTCCGCTGCAAGTAATTTTGTTGCTATACCACTGGCGGCTCCTGTTCGAAGGGCAGTAATTGATGCTCCGTCCATCATCGATAGTATGGCGCCGGTTTTCATGTCCATAAGTAATACTACACCCAAAATTGTTGGGATACCCGGTTTAGCTTCTTTTTTCTGAGTAAGAATTTTTACACATATCCTGCCTAGTTTTTCATTATAGGCTGGTTTAAGAAATAAATTTAAATCGTTTATACTTGAAACAGACCGCTGGGGAACATAAGTCGATCCCTCAGAAAAACTTGAAAATGCCGACTCCATTGCATTAATTGCATCACCCATATTAAGCAGACCTTTAATATCTGATTCACTTAATATTTTGATGTCCTGAAAATTCTGTTCACTCATAGTTTTTTATAAATAATAGTCAGTTAGTATTTAAAAGCCCATTAACTGACGTACATTATCAGAATTCTTTTTAGTTGTAAGGATTTCTAAAAGCAGTAATGCAACCTCTATGGCCGTAGAAGGACCACAAGAAGTAATCATATTATCCTCATTTACAATTTGTTGATCTAAGACGTTTACGCCAAAGGTTTTTAATTCTCCTTGTCTTACAGGACTATTATAAGTGGTTCCCTTTTTATTCTTTAATACACCACTCTTTCCCAATGGTAAGGCGCCTACGCAAATTGTTGCTATAGTTTTATTCTTCTCCTTAAATGCTCTAATTAAATCGAGGAATTTATTATCATAGGCATCTTCATAAAAGCCACTAATTTCAAAACCCCCAGGAATTGCCAATGCATCAAAATCATTTACATTTATATCATCAATCAAATAGTCGACAATTATTTTTTGTTTAAACGAACTAATAATTTCTTTTCTCAATCCGCATGTAAATGCTTCAGTTGAATTATCTCCTTCAACAAGATTCCATCCTATAACATCCAGGAAAGCACTTGCTTCAAATATTTCAAACCCCTTAGCCAATAATACTAATACTTTTTTCATCTTCCTTATTGTTAATGTGCTGCATTAAAAACTATCTGCCTCCCGGCGGGCAATTTTCTTTTAAGAAGTTTGTATATAAAGTCGACATATGTTTATATGTTCCTTCCCCTTCTCTAAAACTATGCGACCTGTTTGGATAAGGCATAAACTGGAATTGTTTATTATGTTTTATAAGTTCATTTATCAATAGATCGGCATTTTGATAATGAACATTATCATCGCCGGTACCGTGTATATAAAGCAGGTTTCCTTCCAGGTTTTTAGCATATGTTATAGGAGAGCCATTAATGAAATCTTCCATATTTTCCTGGGGCAAACCCATATATCGTTCCTGGTATATATTATCATAAGTTAGTTGATTTGCCACTGCAGCAAGTGAAATTCCTGTTTTGTAAATCTCGGGATATCGAAACATTAAATTCAATGTGGCAGAACCGCCACCGCTATGACCCCAAACTGCTATTCTATCGGGATCAACAAAATCCCACTTAAGAATTTCTTTGGCTGCCATTGCCTGATCATTTATGTTAATTTCACCAATTTTTCTGTAAATGGATTTTCTCCATTCTCTACCCTTAGGTGCTGGTGTACCTCTGTTATCCAATGAAATATAAATATATCCATCCTCGGCCATATTCCCTATATACCATCTGTTTCTGCTAACATTATAAACGTCTCTTACTGTAGTTCCAGCAGGTTCGGAATAAACATAAAACACTACAGGATATTTTTTGCCCGGGTCGAAGTTTGTTGGTTTTACCATCCATCCGTCCATCTCTACATTGTCGGCGGTTGTTATGGTAAAAAACTCAACTGATGTTTTTATATCCTGGGCTTTTACCCTTTCAATTATACTTTCTTCTTCACCTATTGCCTTTTGATTTCGAACATTTATAAGTTCTTTAAGTCGTGGGGTATAGTGGTTTGTAAATGTGTGAATTGCATACTTTCCGTTGGAAGAGAAATAATAATCATGGCTTCCTTTTAAACTTTCGGGGCTTAGGAGTTTTTGTTTTCCATTTCCATTTAATTTCGACTTATATAAATACTTTTGAGTGGCATTGTCAGGAGATGCCAAATAATAGACATATCCATTTTTAGAATCAATAAATTTTAAGTCGATTACATCATAATCACCTTTTGTAATTAGTATTTCCGGCTTGCCTTCCAGGGAAACCTGATATAAGTGCCGCCACCCATCTTTTTCAGATGCCCATAGAATGCTGTTTGTTTCTTCAAGAAAATCAAAACTATTTGTGTAATCAATAGCATAAGTATTGCCCTGCTGGAATAAATCTACCCAGGCTTCATCAGATTCTTCATAAATCATTTTGGCACTTCCGTTAAAAGCATCAGCAATATATAATTTGCTGTTGTTTTGCTTTCTGTTTAATTGTTGAATGAGCAGTTTATTTGTGTTTGGAATATATTCCATTCTTACCAAATAGTTCTGAGATGCATCTCCGGGAATATCCAGCCACTTAGTTTGGGCATTAGCAAGGTTTACAACTCCAAGCCTGCATTCTGATGGCGTTTCGCCAACTTTAGGATACTCTAAAGGAACTAGTTGGGAATATATTGAATCGGTATTGTTTATCATATAAAAGGTCTTGATTTTGCTGGCATCTATCTGCCAATAGGCAATTGATTTGCTATCGGGGCTCCATCGAAATCCATCTCTGCAAGCAAACTCTTCTTCATATGCCCAATCAAAAGTGCCATTTATTAATGTTACACTTCCATCGGTGGTTAGGGCTTTTATTTCGCCACTGGCATAATTTTCGGTATACAAATTATTTTCAGAAACATAGGCTATATTATTCCCATCGGGAGAAAATTTTGCAAACATCAGTGATGAAGGAGCTAGGCCCTTACCCATTTGTTTTAGGGTATTTGTATTTAAATCGAAAACCCAATAGTCGCCTTTGGTATTTAGTCGCCATACCTTTTTAGTATTGGTAAAGAGTAATACTTTTTGCTGATCTGTTGATAAAGAAAAATGGGAAATTTTAATAGGTTTTGATTTTCCATTGGGTATAAGTTTCTCCTTTGGAATTATGGTTTTAACATCATAGTCGGGGAGAGTATAAGTAACAAGTTGACCGTCCTCTACTTTATAATATGAATTCCCGTCACTTGTCCATTTTAACTGTGCCATTGAATTATCACCAACTGAAATGAGAAAAACAAGAGCAATTACTTGAAAGATGATTATGAACTTTTTTGTGTAATTCATTGAATAATTATTTAAGTTTTTAAACATATACTAATAATTTTTTGTGTCGCTTATTTTATGTCTAATTTATCATTGCCACTGAAATAATCAAGTAAACATTTGCTTTGGTCATCTAAAAACTCGTTAATTTCCTCAACAAAATGTTCTTTTTTTCGCATACGATTTATTGTCAGATGAACAACAATTGCGTCCGGATTGGGGTTAAATCCA
>PKTD01000037.1 GCA_002869315.1 Marinilabiliales bacterium
ACAGCCTTTAATATTTTGAAATTAATCTTCTATGTCTAAAACTTCACTTGCAGGAGCAGTATCCATAATTTGCTCATAATCTTCTTTTGAGCCAACAATTATATCATCATACTCTCTTAAACCAGTACCTGCAGGAATCTTATGTCCAACAATTACGTTTTCTTTAAGTCCTAATAAGGAATCTGACTTAGCAGCGATAGAAGCAAGTGTAAGAACTTTTGTAGTTTCCTGGAAGGATGCTGCAGAAATGAAACTTTCAGTCTGTAGGGATGCTTTTGTTATACCTTGCAACACCTGACGTGCAGTTGCTGGCTGTGCATCTCTGGCTTCCACAAGAACTTTATCACGACGCTTAAGAGTTGAATTTTCATCTCTTAATTTTCTCGCACTGATAATTTGTCCTTGACGGAACAGTTCTGAATCACCAATTTCTAATACTACCTTCATTCCGAAAATAGCATCATTTACTTCCATGAATTCAATTTTATTTACAAGTTCTCCTTCGAGGAAACGAGTATCACCCGGATCTTCAACCTGAACTTTACGCATCATTTGGCGTACTATTGTCTCAAAGTGCTTATCATTAATTTTTACACCTTGTAAACGATAAACTTCCTGAATTTCATTTACAATATACTCCTGAACTTTCATAGGTCCTTTGATAGCAAGTATATCGGCGGGAGTCATAACTCCGTCTGACAGACTTGTTCCGGCCTTAACGAAGTCGTTTTCCTGAGCAAGAATTTGTTTTGAAGTAGGAATGAGATATTTTTTCTCTTCACCTGTTTTGGAAGTTATAATAACCTCTCTGTTACCTCTCTTCAACTTCTTACCAAAACTAACAACACCATCAATTTCAGAAACTACTGCTGGTTCTGAAGGATTACGTGCCTCAAATAATTCTGTTACTCGTGGAAGACCACCGGTGATATCACCAGCTTTACCAAAGGCTCTTGGTATTTTTACAAGTATGCTACCTGACTGTATATTAGCACCTTCTTCAATTAGAATATGTGCTCCAACAGGTAAGTCATATTGACGAATTACCGTGCCATCAGTATTAAGGATCTTAATATTAGGATTCTTGGCTTTTTGACGAGTTTCGATAATTACCTTCTCAAAATAACCAGTTTGTTCATCAGATTCTACTCTGTAAGTCTGACCTTCTACTATATTTTCGAAGGCAACGCTACCTTTTACTTCTGAAAGAATTACTGCATTATATGGATCCCAGTCGGCAATTGTATCACCTTTTTTAACTTTTGATCCATTCGGAATATATAAGTTGGAAGAATACGGAATATTTGATGAGGCAAGTACAACACCTGTTTCCTCGTCAATAATTTTCATTTCAGCCGAACGACCTACAACTATTTCGTATTTCTGACCTTCTTTGTTTTTATAATTAACGGTTCTTAATTCTTCGATATCAAGAAGACCATCAAACTTCGCTTCAATTTTAGATGTTGCTGCAATATTAGAAGCAGTACCACCTTGGTGGAATGTTCTCAGTGTTAACTGTGTACCTGGTTCTCCAATCGACTGAGCAGCAATAACTCCTACAGCCTCTCCTTTTTGTACCATTCTTCCTGAAGCAAGGTTACGTCCGTAACATTTGGCACAAACACCTCTCTTGGATTCACATGTTAATACCGATCTTATTTCAACAGATTCGATAGGTGCTTCTTCTATTATGTTGGCAATATCTTCATCTATTTCTGCACCAGCTTCTAGAATTAATTCATTAGTTAGCGGGTTATAGATATCATGTAGTGCAACACGTCCTAAAATTCTGTCGTACAGTGATTCTACAATTTCTTCATTCTTTTTAAGTGCAGAAATTGTTAAACCTCTTAATGTACCACAGTCTTCAATGTTTATTACAACGTCTTGAGCAACATCAACCAAACGACGGGTAAGGTAACCAGCATCCGCAGTTTTAAGGGCGGTATCAGCCAAACCTTTACGTGCACCGTGAGTTGAAATGAAGTACTCAAGTACTGTAAGACCTTCTTTAAAGTTCGAAAGAATAGGATTCTCAATAATTTCACCTCCTGTGGCTCCAGACTTCTGAGGTTTAGCCATAAGCCCCCTCATTCCTGATAACTGTCGAATCTGTTCTTTAGAACCACGAGCACCAGAGTCAAGCATCATGTATACAGGATTGAAACCCTGATCATTTTGCGATAACTCTTTCATCAAAGTATTAGTAAGGTGGCTATTAGTATGCGTCCAGATATCAATAATTTGATTATATCTCTCGTTATTGGTAATGAAACCCATATTATAGTTGTTCACTACTTCATCAACCTCTTCATTGGCTTTTTTCACAAGAACTTCCTTAATTTCAGGAATAAGTACATTACCAAGGTTAAATGATAATCCACCCTTATAAGCCATATGGAATCCTAGTTCCTTAATATTATCAAGGAATTCAGTAGTTACAGCAGTACCTGTTTTCTTCAATATAGAACCGATAATATCACGAAGTGATTTTTTAGTTAGTAACTGGTTAATATAACCATACTCTTTTGGTACTATTTGGTTGAAGATAACTCGACCAACAGTGGTTTCAACCATTTTCTTAACAGGTTTACCATCTTCAAATGTATCAATCATTACATTGATAATTGCGTGAAGGTCTGCTCTTTTCTCGTTATGTGCAATTATTACCTCTTCAGGAGAGTAGAATCTCATTCCCTCACCTTTAACAGGTTGTTCTTCAGTACTCTTACGTGCTTTGGTAATATAATAAAGACCCAATACCATGTCCTGTGAAGGAACGGTAATTGGTGCTCCGTTAGCAGGATTTAGAATATTGTGTGAAGCTAGCATTAGAATCTGTGCTTCAAGAACTGCAGCATGCCCTAATGGAAGGTGAACAGCCATCTGGTCACCATCAAAGTCGGCGTTGAACGCTGTACATACCAATGGGTGTAACTGTATTGCTTTACCTTCAACTAGTTTAGGCTGGAATGCCTGAATACCAAGTCGGTGAAGGGTAGGAGCACGGTTCAGGAGTACAGGATGGCCTTTCAAAATGCTTTCGAGTATATCCCACACAACTGCCTCTTTCTTCTCTACGATCTTTTTTGCAGACTTAACAGTTTTAACAATACCTCTTTCCAGTAGTTTTCTGATAATAAATGGTTTAAACAATTCGGCTGCCATTCCTTTTGGAATACCACATTCGTTAAGTTTTAATGTAGGACCTACAACAATAACTGAACGACCTGAATAGTCAACCCTTTTACCAAGAAGGTTTTGACGGAAACGCCCTTGTTTACCTTTTAAGCTATCACTTAATGATTTTAATGGACGGTTAGATTCTGTTTTAACTGCACTTGATTTTCTGGAATTGTCAAGCAATGAGTCAACAGCTTCCTGAAGCATACGTTTTTCGTTACGCATAATTACATCAGGAGCTTTTATTTCAATAAGTCTTTTCAGACGGTTATTTCTAATGATTACCCTACGATATAAATCGTTAAGGTCGGATGTAGCAAATCTACCACCATCCAAAGGAACAAGAGGACGTAACTCAGGTGGGATAACAGGAACTACTTTTACTATCATCCATTCTGGTTTGTTTTCTGCTCTTTTTCTGGCATCGCGGAAAGCTTCAAAAACCTGAAGTCTCTTTAGAGCTTCTGCTTTTCTTTGCTGCGATGTTTCTGTATTTGCTTTATGCCTCAAGTCATATGACATTTTATCAAGATCGAGGTTTGCAAGTAAATCATGCACCGCTTCAGCACCCATTTTGGCAATAAACTTATCAGGATCACTATCATCAAGATATTGATTTTCAGGAGGAAGAGTTTCCAAAATATCTAAATACTCTTCTTCTGTTATCAAATCTAAATAATTAATTCCGTCTTTGGCTTTAATACCTGGATTAATTACTGCATAGCGCTCGTAATATATTATTGTTTCAAGTTTTTTGGTTTGAAGACCAAGCATTGCACCAATTTTATTAGGCAATGATCTGAAGAACCAGATATGAACTACAGGAACCACAAGTTGAATGTGTCCCATACGCTCACGACGTACTTTCTTCTCTGTTACTTCAACTCCACATCTGTCACAAACAATACCTTTGTATCTGATTCTCTTATATTTACCGCAATGACATTCGTAATCCTTTACTGGTCCGAATATTCTTTCGCAGAACAAGCCGTCTCTTTCTGGCTTGTAAGTACGGTAGTTAATAGTTTCAGGTTTAAGTACTTCACCAAATGACTTCTCTAGTATTGACTCAGGGGAAGCCAAACTAATAGTTATTTTGTTAAAGTTACTTGGTATTTTGATGTCTTTTCTGAAAGCCATATATCAATTTTATTTTAATCAATTAATAGGAAAATTAGTCAAAGCTCAATTCCAAACCTAAGCCTCTCAATTCATGCACAAGTACATTAAATGATTCCGGAATATTTGGTGTAGGCATTGAGTCACCTTTAACGATAGCTTCGTAGGCCTTCGCACGACCTGTAACATCGTCAGACTTAACAGTAAGAATTTCCTGAAGGATATTTGATGCACCGAATGCTTCAAGTGCCCATACCTCCATCTCACCAAAACGCTGGCCTCCAAACTGTGCCTTACCACCTAATGGTTGTTGAGTAATTAATGAGTATGGTCCGATGGATCTGGCATGCATTTTATCATCAACCATGTGGTGCAACTTAAGCATATAAATATAACCAACTGTTGCAGGTTGATCGAAACGCTCACCGGTTCCACCATCGTACAGATAAGTACTTCCATTTTCTGGTAGTCCAGCTTGTTTCATATAACCGTTAATCTCATCAACATGAGCACCATCAAAAATAGGGGTGGCAAAACGTAAACCTAAGTTTTTTCCTGCCCATCCAAGAACAGTTTCATAAATCTGTCCAAGGTTCATCCTCGATGGTACACCAAGTGGATTAAGAACTATATCAACAGGAGTTCCGTCTTCCAGGAATGGCATGTCTTCCTCACGTACAATACGTGCAACTATACCTTTATTACCATGACGACCTGCCATCTTATCACCAACTTTCAGTTTACGTTTTTTAGCAACATAAACTTTAGCCATTTGTACAATACCTTTTGGTAATTCATCACCAACAGTTGCAACAAAACTCTTACGGTTAAGAATTCCTGTTAACTCCTTATATTTAATGTTGTAATTATTTATAAGGTCTTTAATGAGTTGGTTTTTACCTTTGTCAGTAGTCCATTTATCAGTACTAACTAATGTATAATCAATACTTTGAAGAATTTTTTGAGTAAATTTAGTTCTCTGAGGAACCACCACATCGCCATAAGTATTGTATACTCCTTGTGAAGTACGATTACTTACTATAGCGAACAATTTATCAATTAATTTACTCTTAAGATCAGTGAAATATGTTGAATATTCTTTTTCTAAAGATTCAATAATTTCTTTTTCTCTTGACTTATTCTTCTTGTCTTTTACTGCTCTTGAGAATAAACTCTTTTCAATAACAACACCTTTCATTGATGGAGGTGCTTTTAGGGATGCATTTTTAACATCACCAGCTTTATCACCAAAAATAGCGCGTAGAAGTTTTTCCTCAGGAGTAGGATCGCTTTCACCTTTAGGTGTAATCTTACCTATCATAATATCTCCTTCTGAAACTTCTGCACCTATTCTTATAAGTCCGTTTTCATCAAGATCTTTTGTGGCTTCTGAACTTACATTTGGAATATCATTTGTCAATTCTTCAACACCACGTTTGGTATCACGAACATCAAGTGAAAATTCTTCTATGTGCACAGAAGTAAATAAATCT
>PKTD01000219.1 GCA_002869315.1 Marinilabiliales bacterium
AATCAAAAAAGCCGGTCTTGTTGGTATGGGTGGAGCAACCTTCACTACCTATGTAAAACTAATGCCTCCTCCGGGAACAAAAGCAGAGTACCTGATTATTAATGGTGTGGAGTGCGAACATTATCTTACTGCCGACCACCGTATGATGCTGGAAAAAGGCAGGGAAATAATTGTTGGCACAAAACTGCTGATGAAGGGCTTAAATGTTGACAAAGCCATAATAGGAATTGAAAACAATAAACCTGACGCCATTAGTCATTTATCAGAATTGGTAAAAAACGAAGACGGAATTAGTGTTCAGGCTTTGAAAGTACAGTATCCTCAAGGTGGCGAGAAACAACTTATCAAGGCTACTGTTAACAGAGAAGTTCCTTCAGGAAAACTTCCAATTTCAGTTGGATGTGTTGTACAAAATGTAGGTACGGCTTTCGCTGTTTATGAAGCAGTTCAGAAGAACAAACCTCTTTTCGAAAGAGTAGTTACCGTAACAGGAAAAGATGTTAAGAAACCTTCAAATTTCCTTGTTAGAATAGGAACACCTGTACAACAACTAATTGATGCAGCAGAAGGACTTCCTGATAGCACTGCCAAAATTATTAATGGTGGTCCTATGATGGGAAAAGCCATCTCCTCAACAGAAGTTCCTATTGTAAAAGGTTCTTCAGGAATATTAATAATGAAGGATGAGGAGGCTCACCGCAAGGCGGAAAGCCCTTGTATCAGATGTTCCAAATGTACTTATGTATGCCCAATGGGATTGGAGCCATTCTTATTATCAAGGGTTTCAAGAGTTGGTAAATTTGATATAGCAGAAAAAGAAATGATAATGGATTGTATTGAGTGTGGATCATGCCAATACACATGTCCGGCAAATATTCCTTTACTCGACTATTTACGTTTGGGTAAAAATAAAACCGGAGCTATTATCAGAAGCAGAGGAAAAACTGCTTAATATTCTATAATACAGATATTTAATATAGGCAATAGCAAATTAATAATAAATAAAAGAGTAAATGTATAAGTTTACGATTTCAGGCTCACCTCACGTAAAGAGCGATGAGTCAACCAAAAAAATAATGTACGGAGTTGTGATTGCCATGGTTCCGGCCATGCTTGCTTCAATATACTTCTTTGGATTTCAAGCAGTAAGGGTACTTATTCTTGCGAGTGTAGCATGTATATTTTTCGAATGGTTAATTCAAAAATATTTAATAAAAGGACCTGTAACCATTAATGATGGGTCAGCCCTAGTTACCGGAATCCTGCTTGCTTTTAACGTTCCTTCCAACCTTCCTTCATGGATGATTATAATAGGAGCTTTAGTGGCTATTGGGATGGCAAAAATGTCTTTTGGCGGGCTGGGTAGAAATATTTTTAATCCGGCGCTTGTTGCAAGGGTATTCTTGCTGATATCTTTTCCGGTTCAAATGACATCATGGCCAAAGCCAACAGGTTTTAGCAAAGGCCTCACAGATGTTATCACCGGGCCAACTCCTTTGGGAATTGTTAAAGAAGGTTTGGGAGCAGGAAAAACCATGAGTGAGTTAAAAAACGAAATTCCAACTTATATGCAATATCTCACAGGGCAAATGGGAGGATCCATTGGTGAAGTATCAGGGATAGCTCTGATCCTGGGTGGCTTTTATATGCTTTGGAAGAAGATTATCAGTTGGCATATCCCTATTTCCATGCTGGGAACCGTGGTTATTTTTACAGGAATCTTATGGGGATTCAATCCTCAGAATTATGCTGATCCTGCATTCCATCTACTTACAGGAGGCATGTTGTTAGGAGCCATATTTATGGCTACAGATATGGTAAGTTCTCCAATGACACATAGTGGACAGTTAGTATATGGTTTTGGAATTGGAATTCTCACAGTACTCATAAGGGTGTGGGGAGCATATCCGGAAGGAGTTTCTTTTGCTATTCTTATTATGAATGCTGTTGTACCATTAATAAACAATGGTTTTAAACCAAAGCGTTTTGGTACAAAGCCCGGAATTGAAATAAAATCATAAATCGAAATAAATACAATCATGGCTAGTAAAAAAGAATCGAACTTTTTAAACATGGTATTAACCCTATTCCTGGTAGCTGCTATTGCGGCACTGGCATTGGGAGGTGTTTATGTAGTTACCAAAGAACCTATCGCTTTGGCAAAACAAAAGAAACTTGAAGAAGCAATTAAAAAGGTGATGCCTGAATTCGACAGTATAAGTATTGAAAAAGTAAAAGCTGTGGATAGTGAAGACTCACTAACTTTTTATATAGCATCGAAAAATAATGAAGTAATAGGGTCGGCAGTAAAATCTTTTACCATGAAAGGTTTTAGCGGTGAAATAGAGATAATGGTTGGCTTTTTAAATGACGGTACAATAAATAATACTGCAGTTCTTACACATAAAGAGACTCCCGGACTAGGAGATAAAATGGACATAAAGAAATCCGATTTCCCCAAGCAATTTATGGGATTAAACCCGGATGGAAAAGTATTGTAAGTAACAAAAGATGGTGGAACAGTTGATGCTATAACTGCAGCAACAATTAGTTCACGTGCTTTTTGTGATGCTGTTAATAGAGCATATGAAACTTTCGAAGCGAATAAAAAATAATAAGACATTAATATTATGCCACATTTAAATGGCAAGAAAAAATTAAAAATATGAACCAGTTACAGAATTTTACTAAGGGTTTTATAAAAGAAAATCCGGTTTTTGTTCTACTGTTGGGTATGTGTCCAACTCTTGGTGTAACTACCTCAGCCGTAAACTGTTTGGGTATGGGTCTGGCTACCACTTTCGTACTTGTAATGTCGAACCTGGTGGTTTCTGTTGTAAAAAGTCAAATTCCCGACAAGGTTAGAATCCCTGCGTTTATAATTATCATTGCATCATTCGTAACCATAGTGGAATTAACTATGCAGGCTTATGTTCCTGCTCTATTTGACTCACTTGGACTGTTTATTCCTCTTATCGTAGTAAACTGCCTGGTATTAGGAAGAGCGGAAGCCTTTGCATCAAAAAACAATATTGGTTCTTCACTCATCGACGGACTTGGTATGGGATTAGGATTTTCCTTCGCCTTAACATTACTTGGTGGGCTTAGAGAAATACTTGGTAGCGGTGCCTTTTTCGGCTTCAAATTTTTACCAGGCGACAATATGTTGGTATTTGTTTTAGCACCGGGAGCATTTATTGTTCTGGGTTACCTTATTGCATTAATAAATAAATTAAGAAAAGCCTAAATTAAATAGATATGGAATATTTTGTAATAATTATAGGTTCAATATTCGTAAGTAATATTGTTTTAACACAATTCCTTGGAATATGTCCTTTCCTTGGAGTTTCTGGAAAATTGTCCACTTCTATCGGTATGGGCGGAGCTGTTTTATTTGTAATGACCATTGCTACTATGGTAACATGGGTTGCTCAATATTATATCCTAAATCCTTTGGGATTAGGCTTTATGCAAACCATAGTTTTTATTCTTGTTATAGCATCACTGGTTCAGATGGTTGAAATTATTCTTAAAAAAATAAGTCCTTCATTATTTCAGGCTTTGGGAGTATTCCTGCCACTTATTACAACCAACTGTGCAGTATTAGGTGTTGCCATTTTAACTATTCAAAAAGATTTTAACCTTTTAGAGGGTGTGGTTTATGCCATAGCAAATGCAATTGGTTTTACACTGGCAATTGTACTATTTGCTGGAATCAGAGAGCATCTCGACACCATGGATGTACCAAGATTAATGCGCGGTGTACCAATAGCACTTGTAGTTGCAGGTATTCTTGCTCTAGCATTTATGGGATTTACCGGATTAGTATAAAACAATAAACACAATTTCCTTTGCCAATGCAATGTTCTGATTATATTTGCAGGTATGGAAGAAAATTCAATTATTAGTCTCCAAAATCTGTCAGTTTTTCAAAAAAACAAACTTGTACTTTCAGATGTAAATCTGGAAGTTAGTAAGGGAGAATTCGTTTATTTGATAGGTAAAACAGGAAGTGGTAAATCAAGCCTGCTTCAAGTAATTTATGCCGATCTTGCCGTAGAAGATGGCCAGGCAAAAGTATGCGATTATAATCTTAATACTATCAAAAGGAGTGATATTCCATTTCTAAGGAGAAAACTAGGGATTATCTTTCAGGATTTTCAACTTCTCGACGACAGAACAGTTGGAGAAAACCTTGAATTCGTTTTACGGGCCACAGGAAATACTGACAAACAAGTTAATGAAAATCGTATTCTTCAGGTACTCGATAGAGTTGAATTGATTTCCAAATTAAAGTCAATGCCTCACCAACTATCGGGAGGTGAACAACAAAGAATTGCCATCGCCCGTGCCCTGCTGAACGACCCTGAGTTAATTCTAGCCGATGAGCCCACAGGCAACCTCGATCCGGAAACTTCCAATGGTATAATGAAGTTACTTCTTGAAATAAGTAAATCTGGAAAAAGCGTAATTATGGCCACACATAATTATAGTCTAATAAATAAGTTTCCAGGAAAAGTTGTAAAATGTGAAGAAGGAACACTACGTTAACATACCATGTCGATAAGTTTCTGAGTATTATTTCCGTTATTGTATATAGTGGTTAAAATAAGTTTTCTCTTCTCTATTTCTTTTTGAGTAAACTCCTTTTTGAAAAGAGTATTAATCTTGCGCTTTAGACCCCCATTATCATTGGCAATAATGCATAATTTATCCAGTTTGGTACCACTTAACATTTTATCATTTACCAGACAAAATCTTCCATTATAAAGAGTATTGAGAAGTTTCAGTTTCAAACCTGTTGCCTGAGCAGTAATACTAATGTTAATATGAGCATTCTCAATCAGGGATTGTAATTCCTTATAGCTGGGATTGGAAATTAACTCAATATGATTTAATCCGGCAACGGCTTTTAAAATCTGGCGTGATGGATTTAATCCGGCAATAATAAATTTATACTTTGAAGTATCGAACACATTACTTACCAAATACTTAACAGCATTTATATTTTCAGCAACTGATAAGTTTCCATGATATAAAACATAATCACCTTTGCCTTCCTTTATGGAAATCTCTTTAAAAGGATGAAATGCAGGAATGAAAACTACATTATCATATTCCTCTGCGAAATATTTCTTATCATTTTCAGAAATGGCAATTAAATTATCAGCCTTCTCCAAAGTGGTTTCATACCTCTTCAACTTAGCTGATTCATTATAATAGTAGTATTTTTTAAATATATCGGATTCAACTTTTGCCAGATGATGATAATATTCGTGTTCAATATTATGTGTTCTTACCACTTTCTTTCTGCTGGCAAGTCTTTCATCTTCCAGCAGGGCTGAAGTGTGCAACCCTTCCATAAGGATGGGATAATCATCTTTACACAAATTCTCTATCAACTCCTCTGAAACTCTTGAACTTACGATATAAGGAATACTTTTAAAAAGATTCTTTCTGGACACATCACGTTTATAATAGTTTACCTTATAAAATGTATCCTCCAGTTCAGGATTACGCTTACGATTATATTCAAAACAATGTAAGTGAACTTTTACTCCGTGCTCCTCCAAAGATTTGGCCTTAAAGTATACATCTATAACACCACCATAGTTTGCAGGAAACGGAATATCGAATGAAATTATATGTAAATGTTGTTCAGGCATATTTTCTGTAAACCTCCTTCAAAACTTTTTCTTCATTTTGCCAACTTAAATTGCGGGCGGCAAAAATAATATTTTTTTTCCATTTATCTAATAAGT
>PKTD01000123.1 GCA_002869315.1 Marinilabiliales bacterium
AATCCTGTTCCAATAAAAAAATCCATTGCGGGAATAGACTTCACAAATCCTACCTTTCTGCCTATTGATCCACCGGAAGGGTTTTCAAAATAGTAGTCTACAAAACCATAACCTTTATATGTTATAGCCTCAACCATATCTCGAACATAATACTTATCGTTAATATCCTGAATGTCGTAACGGTAAGTTCCAATTAAGTTGGTGTCTATTGCATGTGCCACCATCCAGGCATTATTTGATTCAACAAAGAAATATCCCGATTCATCATTAAAAAATCGTACCGGATTGATAACTGCCTGGCATAATTCAGCATTTTCAGCACTGTCGACTAAGTTTTGGTTTTTCAAATATGCATTTTGGCTTATGGTTTCAAAACCTGTAGCAAAATTACTGGCATTTACTTTTACTACCGATTTCATTAAATCATATTCGGTAACAAGACCGTCGGTATATTCATAACAATCACATTTTGTAGTACATGAGCTACTAAAAAGTACAATTATGACCATTAGTTGGGAACCAAACAACAGTAAGTTTTTCATAGTAATTTATTTGATATTAATAATCTGACGCTAAATTAATTAATGCATTTGTCAAAAGCAATATTAGTATTCAAAAGTTCTAAAAAAATCCAAAAAAATCTAGTTCCATGTCTAATAATTACGTTAATTTGTATAGTAAAATAAGGGATATGGCAATTAAAAATATAATTTTCGATTTTGGTGGAGTAATAATCGATATTGATGAACAACTAACTATAAATGAATTTGCAAAATTAGGTGCTACGGATATAAACAAAGCAACCAGTGCTGAATTTACCGAATTGATTCGCAAATTTGAAAGAGGAATATTTACACCTGATATTTTCAGAAATAAACTTAGGGATTTCCTAGATCTAAGTGCTACAGATCAGGAAATTGATGATGCCTGGAATGCTTTACTATTTGATATTCCTGCAGAAAGAATAGAAATTATAGAGCAGGTAAAAAAGAATTATAACATTTTCCTTTTAAGTAATTCAAACGAAATACATTATGATTTATACGTAAGGGACTTGCAATTGCGTTTCGATTATAACGAATTTGCCGAATTATTTCACCAAGCCTATTTTTCCTTTGATGTGCACTTGAGTAAGCCTGATCAGGAGATTTATGAGTTTGTTATATATCAGGAAGGATTAATTCCAGAGGAAACGCTTTTTATTGATGACAGAATGGAAAATATAGAAGCGGCTGCCAAACTTGGATTACAAACTTATCACTTACAAAAGCCTGAGCGTATAAGGGATATTTTTAAAGATGGTAAGTTTAACAAGGCTTAATGATAATATTTTTTTATTTGGCTTAAAACATCCAGTATTTCTGCCTGAGTTTCAACATTAACTAGTTTGTGACGGAAGGGTTTGAAATTTGGATAACCTTTAAAATAATCTGACCAATGCTTTCTCATTTCAAGTACACCTCTTCTTTCACCTTTCCAGTTGACTGATTTTTCCAATTGAATACTACTTATTTTAATACGCTCATCAACATCTGGTAGTTCAGGAATTATACCAGTTTCAAGATATGACTTTATTTCTCTGAATATCCAGGGATTACCATAAACTCCACGTGCAACCATCAAGCCGTCAACTCCGAAATTGTCTTTAAAGTATTTTGCTGATTTAGCATCTACTACATCTCAATTTCCAAATACGGGAATGTGCATGCGAGGATTGTTTTTAACTTCCCCTATTAGTGTCCAGTCGGCAGGGATACGAGGTCTTTGGGTACGTGTTCTGCCATGAATAGTAATTGCTTTAATTCCCACATCCTGAACCCTTTCTGCAATATCAACTATGTCTCTATGGTCGTCGTCATAGCCAAGACGGGTTTTTATGGTAACAGGTGTTTCAACTGCTTTTACCACAGCCTCAGTCATTTTTACCATTTTTGGTATGTCATTTAATATTCCTGAGCCGGCACCCTTTGCCACCACCTTTTTTACCGGACAACCATAATTAATATCTATAATATCTGGCTTAGCCCTTTCAGCGTACTGAGCAGCTTTTATCATTGAATTTATATCATGACCAAATATTTGGATTCCAATAGGCCTTTCGAACTCATCAAAATCAAGTTTTTTTACGCTTTTATCGGCATCTCTAATCAATCCTTCAGACGAAATAAACTCAGTATACATTACATCTGCACCAAACATTTTACATACATAACGAAAAGGTGGATCCGTTACATCTTCCATGGGTGCCAATAGAATGGGAAAGTCCGCTATTTCTATATTTCCAATTTTTATCATTTAAATTCAATTATAGGCTAAAGCCGGTGCAAAAATATTAATTTTGCCGAATAAAATTTTCAAGATGCGCAAATACGCTTATTTCGAATTTATTTCCCCCTGGGGGAAATTATTACTATTAATTGGTTTGGTTATAATATTTTCTATTCTTACGGCATTTGGCGGGCTAATGATAGGAAAATACTGGCTGAATACAGATATAATGAGTCTTGCTAATTTAATTTCAAATCCTAGTACTGACGAAGCTATTAATTTTGGCAAGTTTTACCAGTTTTTAAACCAATTGGGAGTTTTTATTTTCCCGGTATTACTTTATACTTACCTGGTGAGTAATTCTAGTTTTAAATATCTGAAAGTTAATAATAAGCCACAGTTATTTAGTATTTTAATTTCAATAACAATTGTATTCTCCATACTGCCTTTTTTAAATTATATAGCAGTACTGAATATGAATATGAAACTTCCGGAAAGCATGTCTGCCATTGAAAACTGGATGATGCAAAAGGAAGAGCAGGCTACCTTGCTTTTGGGAGCATTTTTAAAAACAAGCACAATTTCTGGGTTGATAATAAATCTAATAATAATAGGAATAATACCTGCAATTGGAGAAGAACTACTTTTTAGAGGAGTTTTGTTACGACTGTTTAAGGAAATATTTAAAAATGCACATATAGCTGTATTTATTTCGGCAATCTTGTTTAGTATGGTCCATATGCAGTTTTATGGTTTTTTCCCAAGGCTGCTACTTGGTATAGTTTTAGGATACCTATTTGTTTATACTAAATCACTATGGGCGCCCATAGCCTATCATTTGGTAAATAATTCGGCTTCAGTGATTATTTATTATTTCAATCAAAAGGAGATTATGGAAACCAGTGCTGAGAATTTTGGATCTACTGATAATTTTGTGCTTATATTGGGTAGTTTAATCGTTAGTGTGTATTTCATATTTTTAATAAAGAAGAAAACTGAATTAACTCACATCCAATAAAAAAGGTTGAATTAGAAAGTGACAAAAAAAAGAGGCTAACCAATACGGAAAGCCTCTTTAATATTTTTGTTTAAAAACTTAGCGTTTTCTCAAGTCTTCAGCTTTAACTTTCTTTGTAGAATAATTAATCTTCAAAGCGTTAGCTTTACGTAGTTCTTGTTTTACATCAGTAACAACACCCATTTTTGTTTCGCCATTAACTTTTAAAGAAGTTGTAAGAAGTTTTCTGTCAGCTTCATCTCTGGCTTCCTTTTCTCTGGCAACGAATAATGGAACATCTTCAACATTGGCAAACACATCATTCAATTGAATACGTGCATTTGTTCCAAGTTGTGAGTCCTTGGGTTCTCCGATATAAATAAAACTCACCAGTGATTTACGTTCAAGTTTTTGTACCTCACTAGCACTAGGCATATTTTGTTTTACCATTACAGTAACTTCACGCATAACGGTTGTTACCATAAAGAAGAACAAAAGCATAAAGATAATATCCGGCAATGATGAAGTATTGATAGCCGCACTACCTTTTCCTTTTTTAGTTTTAAATTTACTCATATTAATTACCTCCTCCTATATCTTCCGGTTCTGCTTCAGAAACACGAACAGGGACAAGTTTATTAATCACTTTCATCTTTTCCTCATCAACCAATTGAGTATATTTTACACCATAATGTGTAAGTGATGCATCATCCTTCATTTCATTAAATGCTCTTGCGAGTTCATTTTGCACCTGAATATACATATCGTAGGAAGTACCACGGTCATTCTTCAATGAAATAACCCCTTTCGACAGTTTTACAATTTTACCACCGAGTTCTTCAACTTCTTCTTCCTTAATTTCCGGATATTCGGGATCGTTAGGATGTATAGCCATAAAATCTTTGGCCTTATCTTTAAGAGTAGCAATGTTTCCTGGTTTTCCGTCAACAAGTAACATATCATGACTGTTAACCAGAATTTTTAAAACATTCCTGTCTTTAACATCAATATTTTCATCAGGATTGTCAATTGGCGGAGGTAACCTCCTTGTAATACCGGTATCTATGTCCATTGTTGTAGTAACAAGGAAGAAGATCAATAGCAAGAATGCGATATCCGCCATTGAGCCGGCATTTATTTCTGGTGCGCTCCTTTTAGCCATATTAATACTATTTAAATATTTTTATAATTGATGAATACAGTAATGATAATACTGTAAGCCCAAATGCTATATAAGTCACATAGAGACCTGTTCCAACCATTTTTGATGATGTTTGTGTAAGCCCGAATTTTACTTCCTGGGTTTCTGAAACAGCATCTCCAGCCATGGAATAGCCTATAAACACTATGACTACTATCAATCCTAAACTGATAAGCAGTTTAACTAAGTTTTTTGGATTTGTGATTAGTCCATAAACTGGCGAAATAATCATGATCGCAACAGCTACAATCAGTAGCATTTTAGCAATGTTCAGGAATGTGTCTGTATCTAACATATCCACATAGAACAATACTCCTGGAATCACGGAAACAGCCAGCAATAGGATTAAAATCCATCTTGTAATATTGGCAATTTTATCCTTCATGATTCTTATTTTTTATTGTGTTGAGCCAAAATATCTATAAATGAAATAGAACTATCTTCCATATCATTAACAAGGCTGTCAATTTTTGCTACTATAAAGTTATAGAAAATCTGCAGTATAATTGCAACAATCAAACCAAATACGGTTGTCAAAAGTGCAACTTTAATACCATCGGCAACAACAGTTGGTGAAATATCACCAGCAGCAGCGATATCATCAAATGCCTGAATCATACCAATTACAGTACCCATGAAACCAAGCATAGGTGCAAGAGCGATGAATAATGAAATCCAACTTACTCCACTTTCCAAACGGCCGGTAACAACGCTACCATATGATACAATTGACTTTTCTACTTCGCCCATACCATCATCAAAACGGTTTAAACCTTCACTAAAAATACTGGCTACAGGACCACTAGTGTTACGCACAACTTCTTTTGCCTGATCTACACCACCTGATTCAAGTGCTGATTCAACATTTGTTAATAGTTTTTTAGTATTAACACTTGCAAGGCTTAAATAAATAATCCTTTCAATACTAATTGCTAATCCGAAAATTAATGCTAAAAGCACGATACCCATAAATCCAGGTCCACCTTCGATAAACTTTTCTTTTAAAACCTGGTGCCATGATTGTGGTTTTTCAGGTTCAGCAACTTCTTCTGCTTGCGTACTTGCAAGATTCTCTGTTGTTTGTGCTGTATTTTCTACAGCTGTAGTGTCAACTGAATTATCAGTACCTACTTCGTCTTGAGCAATTACTAAGTTTGACATTCCAAAGGTCATAATTGCAACAATTGAAAAAAACGCGATTAATTTTTTCATTTTTGTAAAAATTGATTTCTGAATTATTATAACTCTTACTTATTACTTA
>PKTD01000013.1 GCA_002869315.1 Marinilabiliales bacterium
AAAATTGGAGATATTCAAGCCTCTGAGGAGTTCAAATCAAGAATAATTGGTGAATGTAAGTTTATGAGAGCATATTTCTATCTGGAACAAGTTAGATTTTTCGAAAATATACTTCTTTTAACTGAAACAATAAAAGGTCCTTCAGAATACATTCAACCACAGGCTACACCAGAAGAAGTTTACAATCAAATTGCTGCTGACCTGGTTGATGCATATAATGTGCTTCCCGCAAACATTCCTTCCACGGAAACTGGTAGAATTAGTAAGTGGGCTGCCAGTGGCTTATTAGCAAGAACATATTTGTTTTATAATGGTGTTTATAATGCAGACCTTAATGCCAATGGTACAACAATTAATCAAGCATCTGTTTTAGCTTATCTGGAAGATATGATTTCCAATAGCGGGCATGATTTATTTGAAGATTACTCACAAAACTTCAGCCTTACAGGTGAATTTGGAATTGAATCTGTATTCGAAATATCACATGGAGATATTTTACCTTGGTGGGACTGGAACTATGTAAGAGGCGGAGATGGCAATCTTGCAGCACAAATGCAGGGACCACGTGTTACCGGTTCAGATAATTGGGATCGCGGATGGAGTTTCGGAACTGTTAATCAAAAACTAGTTGATGATATGGGCTCCGATCCTCGTTTGGAGTATACCGTCTTAACAGAAGGTGAACTTGATGGTTCACTGGTTAAAGGATATCAGCATACAGGATACTTTTCAAAAAAGTATAGTTCTGATGCCGAACACTGGGCAAGTGGAGGACAATTCGAATTAAACAGAACCTGTAATTTCAGGGTTTTAAGATTCTCTGATGTATTGCTTATGGCTGCTGAACTTGGTAGTCCAAATGCACAGCAATACCTTGATAAAGTTCGTGCTCGTGTTGGATTAGAAAGCATTCCAGCAACTCCGGAGAATATTTATAACGAGCGACGTTTAGAATTATCACTCGAAGGAATACGCTATTTTGATATTTTGAGAAAAGGTCAAAGTTTTGCACAACAGGAACTAACAGTGGTTGGAGTTAGAGGTCCAAATTATGAAGGTGATCAGGTTTTATTTGATGTTTCATATAATCCTGCTACTAAAGGATTCTTACCTATTCCTCAAAGTGAAATTGATCTGATGGGAGAAGCATTCCAACAGAATTCAGGTTACTAATTATTGATTTACTATTTATCAGTCCGGTTCTTGTGTCTTAGGGTTTATTATAGATGCCAGAACCGGACTTTTAAAGGGGTAGTATGCTTAAACTAAACGTGAAAATTATTTATTTTAATTGTTTATCACCTATAGATCAATGATTTAAGACAGCATTTCATTTCTGTATTAAGAAAAATGATTTGCAAAAATATACGATGAATTAAGAGCTGAATTAACTAATAGAAAAGTCGTGAAAAAATCAATAATTGTTTTGTTAATATTTGGAACTATTGCTTTTTTAAGTTTTTTATATTTCACAAATTCTGACACTTCCATTAGTAAAAGTGATGAATTGACACTTGTTTGGAGTGATGACTTCAATTACACCGGCCTTCCTGATTCAAGCAAATGGGAATATGATACTGCAGGCAATAAAGATGGTTGGGGTAATTATGAAGAACAATTATATACAGTTGCTAAGCCCGAAAATGCATTTGTTAAAAATGGTAAACTCTTTATAACGGCCCTTTATAAACCCATTGGTGAAAAGAACTTTACATCAGCAAGACTTATATCAAAAGCAGATTGGCAATATGGCCGTATAGAAGTAAATGCAAAATTGCCTGGTGGCAGAGGGACATGGGCAGCAATCTGGGCAATGCCTGGAGGATGGTCGTTTAAGGATGGCAATTGGCCCGATATAGGTGAAATAGATATAATGGAGCATGTTGGGCACGATTTAGGCGTAGTACATGCTAGTGCTCACTCTAAAGATTATCAATGGCAAAAAAATACACAAAAAACAGGCACCATTTATTTGCCTGATGTTAATACTGATTTTCATACTTACGCATTAAACTGGACACCGGATTATATGCAGGCATTTGTTGACGACTCCTTATTTTTCGAATATCACAATGAAGGCCTGGGGACTTCAAAATGGCCCTATGACAAGCCCTTCTATTTAATTCTTAATGTTGCTGTAGGAGGCGCGTGGGGAAGTATGAAAGGGATTGATACTACAGCATTTCCACAAACAATGGAAGTTGATTTCGTAAAAGTATATCAAAAGAAATAAACCATTTATATGACAAAGCAGCGAATAAATATTATTACAATAAGTTCAATAGTTGCTCTTGGTGGCTTTTTAATGGGTTTCGATGCTTCTGTTATAAGTGGAGTGGTTAAATTTATAGTTGTTGAGTTCGATTTAACCGATTTCCAACTTGGATGGG
The DNA here is from genome assembly GCA_002869315.1 of Marinilabiliales bacterium. Lineage (GTDB taxonomy): Bacteria > Bacteroidota > Bacteroidia > Bacteroidales > F082 > BM524. The sequence goes on from PKTD01000013.1 coordinate 2,391, forward strand.
GAGTGAGTTCATTAACACTTGCTGCTACATTATCAATGTTGGTTTCCGGAAAACTTAGCGACAAATTTGGAAGAAGAAAGGTTCTGACTTACGCTGCAATTCTTTATGCAGTATCTGCAATTATATCTGCATTTGCACCATCATTTTTTATTCTTGTTATTGCCCGAATGATTGGAGGTCTTGGAGTTGGTGCCTCACTGATAATTGCGCCAATGTATATTGCCGAAATATCCCCTGCTAAAATGAGAGGGATGATGGTTTCTTTTAACCAACTTAATATTGTAGTTGGAATTTCAGTTGCCTTCTTCACAAACTATTTAATACTTCAATGGAGTCAGTCTGATAGTTCTTTTATCAATAACTTCATATCACAACACAACTCATGGAGATGGATGCTTGGTATTGAAGCAATACCAGCTTTAATATATTTTATTTCTCTGTTTATGGTTCCCAAAAGCCCAAGATGGCTTATTATGAAAGGGAAACCTGAAGAAGCAGGGAAAGTACTTTCTCATGTTATTGGTGAAGATGAATCAATTATTGAAGTTGAAAATATTAAGAGAAGTATCGAGAAGGATAAAAATAAAAAACAAGGATCCTTTGGGGAGATATTTAACAAATCATTTCGAACTGTACTGATAATTGGCATTGTGTTAGCACTGCTTCAGCAACTGGTTGGTATTAATGCCGTTTTCTTTTATGCTCCTATGATTTTTGAGCAATCTGGATTTGGTACAAACGCAGCCTTTTCACAGGCTATAATTGTGGGTTTAACAAATCTAGTTTTTACCGTTTTAGCCATGTTCCTTATAGATAAAATTGGTCGTAAGTTGCTTTTAATAGTTGGCACACTGGGTATTGCTTTATCGATGATTGTTATTAGTTACGGTTTCTCTCAGGCTACCTATACTATAAAACAAAACACCTTAATTGAATATTCACAGAATACGAAAATCGAAAAAATAAAAAGGAGCGATGGAAAAATATTTTCGTCTGAAGAAGAATTCAGTATAGCAGTAAAAAAACTAATAGGCAGTGAAAGTTTTATTAAAAATAAATCAGCGATAATTGCATCATCAATAAATGTAAACACCTATTTAATTCTGATATCTATAATGGCATTTGTAGCTTCATTTGCCGTTTCGGTTGGACCTGTAATGTGGGTAATGTTCTCAGAACTTTTTCCCAATGTTGTAAGGGCAGTGGCAATGTCATTTGTGGGTGTTATTAATTCATCGGCAAGTTTTATGGTTCAGTTGGTATTCCCTTGGGAATTATCAAACCTGGGATCATCTATAACATTTTTACTATATGGCCTTATAGCAATATTAGGATTAATATTCATACTAATTAAAGTCCCTGAAACGAAAGGGAAAACACTCGAGGAACTTGAGGAACTTTTAACAAATTAAACTATAATATTTAATTGTGCATGAAAAATAATGATATCTACATAGGAAACAATATTATTCACAGAAATGAATCAAATGTGGAAGGTCAGTTTGTTGACCTTAATGGTAAAAGATATTATAAGATATCAAATTATGATCGCATGCAAGACTTCTTCATGAGCATAGTTAGTGATACTAACCTTTGGATGTTTATTTCAAGTAATGGTTCACTTACTGCAGGAAGAGTTGATCGAAATAATTGCCTATTCCCATATTATACTGTCGATAAAATTCATGATTACAAAGGTATTACAGGTAGTAGATCATATTTTATTATAAACCAGAAACAAAAGTCATACTTATGGGAACCATTTACCCAGGATTCTCTGCGTTATTATGATATAAGCCGAAATATTTATAAAAGTGTTTTTTCAAATTCTATTGTATTCGAGGAGATTAACAATGATCTGGAAATGACTTTCAGGTACTCCTGGAGTAATAGTGATAAGTACGGATTTGTTAAGGAATCAACATTGCTTAATAATTCAAATAGTACAATTTCAGTAAGAATACTGGATGGTATTAAAAATATATTACCCCCTGGAAACAGTTATGGTTTCCAGAATGAATACAGCAATTTATTAGATGCCTACAAAAAGAATGAACTTATAAAAGACAGTAGTCTTGGCCTTTTTTCATTAAGTTCAATCCCTGTTGACAAGGCAGAACCCAGTGAAGCACTGAAAAGCTCAACTGTATGGTCGGATGGTATTTCTCCTAAATCTAAATTTCTTGTATCGGATTTACAAGTAAAAGATTTTATTGCAGGTTGCGATATTAAAACTGAATATGATGTAAGAGCCCAAAGAGGGGCATATTATATATATGATGAAGTTGAACTTAAGGATCAATTAAACTGGATAACAGTTGCTGATATAAACAAAAGCAGTACAGATGTAAGAAATTTACTGCACACTTTAAATAATTCATCTGGTTTAGTTTCTGAAGTTCAAGCCAATGTTTCTCTTGGCACAAAAAAACTTAAGAAACTGGTTTCATACTCTGACGGACTTCAACTTACAGGCTCAGAGATTAGTTATAACAGGCACTATACCAATGTACTATATAATATTATGAGGGGTGGCGTCTTCATAAATAATTATAATGTAGAGAAAAGAGATTTCATTAAGTATGTGAATACAGTAAGCCCACAACTTGCCTTAGTTAATTCAATTTGGCTAAATCAACTTCCTGAAGAGTTTTCATACAATTCTTTATGCAATGAAGCAATAAACACTAATGACAATAATCTGATAAGGATAACTTACGAATATCTGCCTCTCACATTCAGTCGCCGGCACGGAGATCCAAGTCGTCCATGGAACTTATTCTCAATACAAACCAGGGAAAAGGACGGGAGTCCAAAACTTAATTATGAAGGAAACTGGCGTGATATTTTTCAAAATTGGGAAGCTCTTGGTCATTCATTTCCTGACTTTGTTGTAGGTATGATAAGCAGATTTGTTAATGCAACTACCATTGATGGATATAACCCTTACCGAATAACACGGGATGGCCTCGACTGGGAAGTTCCCGATCCTGAAGATCCATGGGCTTATATTGGTTACTGGGGCGACCATCAAATAATTTATTTGCAAAAATTACTGGAAGTTTTTGATAGTCATTATCCAAATCGTTTTAATCAATTGCTGCTTAACGAAATTTATGTTTATGCCAATGTACCATACCGGATAAAGGATTATGATGAGATAAAAGCTAATCCCAGTGATACAATAATGTTCGACTATGATTTGGATAAGCAGATAACTAAAAATGCAGAAAGCGAAGGTGCTGATGCCAAATTGCTTAAGAGAATTGATAATGGTCAGAATT
>PKTD01000141.1 GCA_002869315.1 Marinilabiliales bacterium
ATATGTTTAATATAAGTCCTGAGCTAACAGACTCCCCTATGGGATTCAGAAGTACAGCTGGAAAATTATTTGGAGCATCTGGTGGAGTAATGGAAGCTGCTATCAGAACAGCTCACTATTCAATTACAGGAAAAGAGTTAGTAAACTTTCAGATACCACAGATAAGAGGATTAAAAAACCGCAAAGAGGCTAAAATGAAAATAGGTGATCTGGAATTGGGAGTTGCTGTTGTAAATGGTATGGCCAATGCTCTTGAATTACTGGATGAAATTAAAGATGGTAGAAAAGACATTCAATTTGTTGAAGTTATGGCATGCCCTGGTGGATGCATTGGTGGTGGCGGCCAGCATATAGGTACCAGTGAAGAAGAATTAAAAATGCGTATGAAAGCTCTTTATACAATAGATGAAAATGAAACTCTAAAAGTATCGCATAAAAATCCGGAAATTATTGAACTATATAATGATTTTCTTGGAAAACCATTAGGACATAAAAGTCATGAATTATTACACACAACATATAACAAAAGAGAAGTGTTAACATGATGAGTGCGGAGAAGAGGGCATTGTGGTTAATGAATTACTAATTTTTTTAAAAGATAGTAGTACCCTCTTCTTCAAAACTCATTTTATTACAAAAGCATGAATACTACAAGCACAGATAAAATACTGGTTTATACGGTAAAAGACCGATGCAGAGTATGTTATACCTGTGTCAGGGAATGCCCCGTAAAGGCCATTAGAATTATTAACGGACAGGCAGAGGTTATGCCTGAACGTTGTATAGCCTGTGGAAACTGCGTGAACATTTGTAGTCAGGGTGCCAAAACATTTAATAAACAGATAACAGAAGTTGAAAGCCTTTTAAAAAATGAAGACTTTGTGATAGCAGCAGTAGCACCAAGTTTTCCAGCTGAATTCACAGAAATCGATGAAACATCTGAATTTGTGGGTATGCTTAAAGAGTTAGGTTTTAAAAGAGTTGTTGAAGTATCTTTTGGAGCAGATCTGGTAGCAAAGAAGTATAAAACTTTGTTAGGCCAAAATACTGATAAATCCTATATTTCTTCTGACTGCCCTGCTGTTGTTGCTTGTGTAAAAAAACACCATCCTGAACTTGTTCCTTCATTAATTCCAATAGTATCACCTATGGTGGCGATCAGCAGGGTATTGTATGAAAAGTACAGTAATAAAAACATAAAGATTGTATTTATTGGACCTTGTATTGCAAAAAAAGGTGAATCTGAAGAAGTTGATAATTCCATAACATTTACTGAATTAAGACAAATGTTAATGTCGAGAAACATTAACAAATACAACATAAAACCATCTGAATTTGATCCCCCTTATGCTGGTAAAGGTTCAGTTTTTCCTGTTAGTCATGGACTTTTAAATACCATGGGCAAATCGGCTGATATAACAGATTGCAGCATTATTGTTGCCGATGGCAAGAAGAACTTTATTGATGCACTTTCAGAATTTGAAAAAGGAAACCTTAAAAACAAACACCTCGAACTTCTATGCTGTGATGGATGCATAATGGGCCCGGGCATGTCAAAAAACGGGAGCAGGCTAAACAGAAGGAATCGAATTAGCAATTATTCGCGTGAGAAGTTAAACAAACTAAACCTTGCTACCTGGTACGACCAGATGCAAAAGTATAAATCTATTGACCTCTCTCGTGAGTTTGATTCAGAAGATTGCCGTATCAACAAACCATCTGATGAAGCTATTAACTATGCTTTAAAGCGTATGGGTAAATCTAGTCCGGAAGACCATCTGAACTGTCGCGCTTGCGGATACGACACCTGCCGCTTACATGCCATTGCAATAGTTAATGGTTTTGCTGAAGTGGAGATGTGCTTACCCTACAGCATAGAAAGAATGCATCAAACAATCAGCAATTTAAATATCTCCAATGAGAAACTTGCCAACGCACGTCAGGCCTTAAAACAATCAGAAAAACTGGCCAGTATGGGACAACTTTCTGCCGGGATAGCACATGAGTTAAACAACCCTCTGGGTGTCATCTCCATGTATAGCAACATCTTAAAGGAGGAAGCAAATCCTGATGATCCTATTCTAGAGGATTTAGATTTGATAGTAGAACAGGCAGAAAGATGCAAAAATATAGTTGGAGGTTTATTAAATTTTGCCAGGAAAAATCAAGTAAAACCATGTAAAACAGATATGGTTGATTTCTGTCGACATAGTTTTAATTCATTAATAATCCCTGACAATATCGAATTTCAGATAGAGTCTGACAGTAGTAGTATAAATGCTGATATAGATAAGGATCAAATGATGCAGGTTTTAAATAACCTTGAAAAAAACGCCATTGACGCAATGCCAGATGGTGGAACTCTCAAGGTTGATATTAAAGATCTTGTGGATGATTTCGAAATAATTATTTCAGATACGGGAAGTGGAATAGAAGAGGAAAATATGGATAAAATATTTACTCCTTTCTTTACCACAAAAGGCATTGGAAAAGGAACAGGCATGGGTCTCCCACTTGTTTATGGCATTGTAAAAATGCACAAAGGACAGATAAATGTTGTTTCAAATACTAAGTCTGAAGAAGGAGATATTGGAACAAAATTTATTATAAGACTACCAAAAATTATAAAAGCAATAAATTAAAAATAAAGGTCATGTTAGATAAAAAGAAACTTATTTTAATAGTTGATGACGATCCGGATTATTTATTTCAACTTAAGACCAATGTTGAAAATTTCGGATTTGAAGTTGTTACCGCCGAATGTGTAAAAGAGGCACTGGAAGTAATAGAAAACAAACATGATTTAGCAATACTTGATCTCATGATGGAAACTCAGGATGCAGGTTTTGTTCTCTCATATAAAATCAAAAAGAAATATCCCGAGTTACCTGTAATAATTGCTACTTCGGTAACTTCTGAAACAGGATTAAAATTTCATCTGGAAACAGAAGAAGACAGAAGTTGGATCAAAGCCGATAAATACCTTGAAAAAGGAATTCGGAGCGACCAATTGCATAGAGAAATAAATAAACTACTTAAAATTTAAAGTATCTGAACTCATGGAAAAGTTAAAAGTTTTGGTTGTTGATGATGAACCAGGTATTAGGTCAGGCGTAAGCAGAATATTGAGAAACTACAGCATAGGCTTCCCTTTCTTGGAAGATGACTTTTCCTTTGAAGTAATAGAAGCCGAAACTGGTGAAATTGCACTTGAAATTATAAACAGCAAAGCCCCCGATATAATACTACTCGACAATAAGTTGCCAGGTATACAGGGAATTGAGTTGTTGGAAAAGATAAGTAGAATGGGGCTTGATACGGCAGTAATGATGATCACTTCTTTTGCATCCCTCGATATTGCTGTAAAAGCCACAAATTTAGGAGCCTATAATTTCGTTCCTAAGCCTTTTACTCCTGCTGAACTCAAATCTTCCATAGAAAACATCAGTAAGCATCTCTTCCTTAAAAGGATGACAAAGAAGATGAAAGAAGAGGGAAAACAAATACGTTTTCAGTTTCTTTCTGTACTTTCCCATGAATTGAAGTCGCCACTAAATGCGATTGAAGGATACTTAAGAATAATGGAAGAAAAACAGGTTGGTGACAGCATTGATTCATATATGTCAATGATAGATAGGTCGTTAGTACGTGTCAAGGGAATGCGCAACCTGATAATGGATATGCTTGACCTCACAAAACATGAATCAGGTAAAAAAACCCGAAGACTGGTTAAAACCTATTTTAATTATTTAGCAAACATGGCCCTCGACACAATTAAGCCAATGGCCATCCAGCATAATATTGAATTAATCCCTTCAATAGACGAAGAATTGTCGATAACTGCTGATAAAGACGAAATAGAAATCATATTTAACAATCTTTTATCGAATGCCGTAAAATATAATCACCCCAATGGTGAAGTATATTTTGGCTTGAAAAAGAAAATGAACAAAATTGAAATTATTGTAAGAGACAATGGAATAGGCATTGCCTCTGAGGACCTTCCAAAATTATTCGAAGAGTTTAGCAGAATAAAAACTTCCGAGACAAGGGATATTGCAGGTTCCGGTCTTGGACTTTCCATCACAAAAAAAATGGTTGAACTTTATAATGGTACAATTGAAGTTATTAGTAAACCAAATGCAGGTACTACATTCACAATAAATTTACCTATTGCATAAAATATAACTCATGAAATTTACTCCGGAAAAATATAAAATCGTTGACGAGACTCAAAAACCTTATATCGATGCTGAAGAAATCTGGTCATTTTTAAGAAATGCAAATCCAACAAATGATAGGATTAAGGAAATTATTGAAAAGTCGCTAAACAAAAACCGCCTCAATATGGAGGAGGTAGCCACACTAGTACAGGCTAATGATCCTAAACATATTAAGATGATTAAGGATGCGGCCAAACAACTAAAAGAAAAAGTATATGGCAAAAGGATAGTACTTTTTGCCCCACTATATGTGGGAAACCTATGTATGAATAATTGCGAATACTGTGGTTTCAAATCATCCAACACAGATACTGTCAGAAAAACTCTTACAAAAGATGAACTCATAAGAAGTGTTGAAGCTCTGGAGGAAAATGGTCATAAAAGACTAATACTTGTTTATGGGGAACATAAAAAATATTCGCCAGAATATATTTCAGAAACAGTAAAAACTGTTTATGGGGTTAAAACAAAAAATGGAGAGATAAGAAGACTAAACATTAATGCTGCACCATTAAGCATTGAAGGTTTCCGAACTGTAAAAGAGGCCGGCATTGGAACTTACCAGGTATTTCAGGAAACCTATCATCCTGAAGCCTATAAATATTATCATCGTGGAGGAAATAAAGCTGATTATCTGGACCGCCAGGTGGCTCTCGATAGGGCTCAGGAGGCTGGTCTGGATGATGTAGGCATAGGTGTTTTATTCGGCCTTTACGACTGGCGCTTCGATTTGCTGGGACTCATTCATCAAACAAACCATTTGGAGGCTTGCTATAATGTTGGTCCTCATACCATAAGTTTTCCTCGCCTTCAGGATGCATCTGAATTTGAAGTGAATCCCGACTATAAAGTTGGAGATGAAGAGTTTACAAGAATAATTGCCATTCTCCGTCTTGCAGTTCCTTATACCGGATTAATACTTACAGCAAGGGAGCCAATTCATATACGGAAAGAGGTGCTACAGTATGGTTGCTCCCAGGTTGATGCTGGCACAAAAATAGAAATGGGCGCCTATTCAAAAGAAATAACCGAAAAACAGGATTTAAAACAAGAGCAATTCTTAATTAATGACGACAGGTCACTAAGTGAGGTTATTGACGAATTGATGGAAAATGACTACCTCCCCTCCTTCTGCACAGCTTGTTATAGAAAAGGTAGAACAGGAGAACATTTTATGGAATTTTCAGTTCCAGGATTTATAAAACGCTTCTGCACTCCTAATGCCATACTTACACTGGCAGAATATATATGTGATTATGCTAAAGCAGATACTGCAGAAAAAGGATGGAAATTTATAA
>PKTD01000149.1 GCA_002869315.1 Marinilabiliales bacterium
AAGGAGTTGTCATTATTGATAAACCATGATTTAAACCAGCACTTTTTCGATTTCGTAAATGGCTTTAGAATAAGAAAGGCTATGGAAATGTTAAGCGATGAAAATAAGAAGAAGTTTACAGTGCTTGAAATACTATATGATGTAGGTTTTAATTCAAAATCCTCCTTTAATACAGCTTTTAAAAAATATACTAAGTTAACTCCAACTGAATATCGTAAGAAATACTCACAGTAGGGGATTATTTTAGCAGGTTTGTAAATTAAAAAAGAAGCGGCTTCCCATACTAGTAGTGCTCTCAATCCATAATTTGCTGCTGTGACATTCAATAAATTCTTTACAAACCGAAAGCCCAAGTCCAGAACCTTTTTCTTTATTTGTACCTTCGGTAGAAGTATTTATATCTGATTCAAATATTTTATTTATTTGTTCTTCTGTCATTCCAACACCTGTATCTTCTATACAAATAGTAATCTTGCCCTCACTCTCTTTAAACGCTGAAATATTAATTTGTCCCCCTGGCTTAGTAAACTTTAATGAGTTGGAAATAAGGTTTCTAAATATAGTTGATATCATGAACTCGTCAGCATGTACTATTATTTCTTCATTTATATTATTCAATAGGCTAATATTTTTACTCAGGAGAGATTGATTAAAAATATCTGAGCAATTTGTTGCTAATTCCCTAAGATGCAATTTTGTAGGATTAAATTCCAACGTATGTCTCTGCGAATTCGACCACAATAAAAGACTATCAACTAAATCGTATATTTTATGGGAACTTTCTTTTATCAATTTTATAAAATGTTTATGCTTAGAAGAGTCGTATTCATCATATCTTTCTGCTAAGAGGTCAGAAAACCCAAGTAATCCATTAAACGGACTTCTGATATCATGCGATATTATGGAAAGAAGTTTATCCTTTGTTTGAATACTCTTTAATAATGATTGGTTAACCTCTAATAACTCTTTGGTCCTTTCCTCTACTTTTTTGTTTAATAATTCGTTATGCTCAATTAGTTTTTGAAGAGGGTATAACTCATTATCTTTCTGTTGCTCGTTTGGTGTAGAGATATGTAGATGAATAATTTTCCATACACCTTTTTCTTTCCTTATTGTTAAAGAATATCTGAGATTTGGAATGCTGAATTTTATTCCATCCGACTCTCCGTTGATACTAAAATCACCGCTTACTACTGAAAAGTGTTGATTAAGAGTATGTATATTAATATTCAGATTTGAATATTTTATTGGGCTAGTTACTTCACTAATATCTTTTTCATATAATTGGAGTGTCTCCTTTGCGTTTTTACCTATTTCATGTAAACCAGTACCTATAACTGTCATCTCAGAGGATAGAAGAGTTTTAATTTTCTCAAAATCCCTCTCTAAAAAATATATCCTAAAATATTTCTCAACAAATTGATGAATTTCTTTTTTAAGGTCAGCCATGCAAATACTAGTTGTATTATCTACTAATTAGTAAAGTTCAAATATAGCCAATATAATAAATGCCGGTTTAAATTTGTTTTAAAATGAATACGACAATCCCAGTTTAAAACTTATTGGAACTCCCGGTGTAAAAGTGAGCCCATAATCCTCGTCGCCCTTGTATAATCTGTAATCAGTGGCAAATTGTGCTTCATTCCAGTTAGTATTAAGAATATTCTCTATGGTTAACCCAATACTAAACCTGCTTTTTGTAGTATAATAAGTTTGAAAATCCATTATAAAGTAACTCTTGGTACTCACCAAATTAATTTCATCTGCCGGGCGGGAGGCAAGATATCTATATCTTAGTGAAGCAGTCAATGATTTACTGTATTTATAATTCAAACCTCCTGTGCTGCTTATCTTTGGCGATAGGGGAATGTAATTTGCACCATCTGGTAAATCAATATAGCGTGCAACACATAGGTTAACATCAGTGTCGAAATATAAACTTTTCCATACTTGCCACCTTAAACTTAAATCAAGCCCCAGTCGGCGGGTTTGCTCGGATGGCTCCCATGTTCCACCATCACCCGACCACACAAGTTCTTCTTCCAGATACATATACCAAACAGCGGCATTTACAATAAATCGTGGAAAAGGTTGCCAGTTTATTCCCAAATCACTTCCCAAAGCATATGGTAAGGTTGAAAGACTGTCGTTACTTACCACAACTCTGGCATCATTGGAATGGAAACTCTTGCCAAACTTTGCATAAATCTGAAATTTATCTGAAACATTATAAACTATGTTTAATTTGGGACTGAGTGTGTTTTGATATTTTGATGCAGTGTAATACTCTGCAGTTTTTTTATCAGAATACTGGAATTTGAAATTATCAAATCTTAATCCAATATTGATAAACCATTTATTAATTGTCCAGTTCAATTTACCATAAAGATTAATATTTAGTTCTGTGATATCGCCAATATTAAATGTATCCAAAACTGTAAATCTTTTATAGGTGTTAAGTAGTTGAGAATTAGTTATATCATCATATCGAAAGCCTCCTCCTAATTCATAATTTATGGTACTGTTTTTCTTCAGACTGTGGGATTTGGTGTATTTACCAGTATAACCGTATAAATTGCGATATTCTTTCTGTTTAATCTGATCACCGTGAACGGGATTATTAAGATAAAAAGTAAAATTTGAGTATAAATCGAAGGTATAATGAGTATAATAAAGTTGATTACAAAACATAGCCGAATTATGTAATTGATGCACTGATTTTGCTATAAAATTGATGCGCTGCGTATTACCACCTTCAGTAGGATCGATTGAGCCCCAGCGATTTATTATACCATCATCAATAGATTTTTGAGGTATTTGCCCCGATTGATCCCATTTGCTGTTAAACAAAGAAGCCGTTAAAGTAAACATATTGTATCTGTCAATAATATTGTTGAAACGGGCAAACATATTCATTCGGTTGAAGTTCTGAGGACTATCGAAAGGTCCATCGGTATTGTAATTTTCTAAAGCTACATATGCGCTTTTCCCATTGACTTCCAATTGTTTTGATAAGAGGTTAAATAGCCCAACTATTCTTGTGGTATTAAAACTTCCGCCTTCTACTTTAATCAGACTGTTTTTTAAAGTATTCATAGTTTTAAAGCTTACATATCCAGCAGTGCTAAAGTCTCCATAATCTGCATAATAAGGGCCTTTACCAAAATCTACTTCCCTCACTAATTCAGGAATTATAAAGTGTAAATCGGCATATCACTGTCCGTGAGCCTGGGAAACCATATTTACAGGAATTCCGTCGACGGAGATATTTACATCTGTGCCATGATCGGCATCAAATCCGCGTAAAAATATTTGTTCTGACTTTCCTCCTCCTGCATGTTGGGCAATGAATAAACCAGGTACTATGCGCAAAACTTCCTGTGAAGTTTTTACAGGCCTCACTTTTACATCTATTTGTGCCATCGACTCCATGGGAGTAATTTTGCTGGCAGTAACATTTATGGTTCCTAAATCAACAATATCCTGATTCAGTTCTATAACTAAAAATTCTGTGTGGGAAGTGAACTCAATTTCCTTGCTTTCGTATCCTAAAAAACTAATAATCAGTGTACCTGATTCATAATCAGTATCGATAATAAAGTTTCCCCATTCATCTGTGGTACAACCTTCAGAAGTACCTGAAAGTAAAATACTTGCTCCGGGTAGGGGAGTGTTGGAGTTTTGGTCAATTACCTTCCCTTTAATGATATTGTGTGCCAAAATTGCTGTTGGTAGCAAAAGCATCAACGTAAGTGTAAAATAAATATGTTTTCTCATTAATTTATGATTTGATGTGTTACTATAATATAAAAAGGTGTTACTATTTATATATATTTATTTGTATATGAAATTTAGTATTTGGTTTTTTTATTGCTTATTACTCATACTCAAAGTACCATGTTGTATGCCTTTAATGGCAATGAGTTTGTTGGCCAGGTCTTTTAGTTTGAAGGCTTTTCCTTTTACTGCTATAATCTCAAGGCAGTTATCATGATCCAGGTGAAAGTGCTGGGCAGATAATATTATATCGAAATAGTCATGTTGTATATCGGCAAGTTTATTTAATAGATCACGCTTATGGTGGTCATAAACCAACGATATAGCTCCTGCCACATCCTGATTTTCTTCCCAATCCTTTTTAGCAAGATTTGTACTTATTAATGACCGTATTGCCTGTGATCTGTTTGCAAAATGATTCTTATTTACAAAATCATCAAGTTCTTTTAGTATTTCTTTTTCCAGGGATACTCCGAATCTTACAACCGACATAGTGTTACTTTTTAAATAATTAGTAATACTTTCTCGGCAAATGTAAAATAAATTTTAAATTGTTAAACAAATAACAGAAAAAATTATTTGGTTTTATTTCTGTTAACTATTTAAAGAATTATATATTTTTTTAAGTCAGAATTTAATATTTCACTGAGTTCATCTTCAGTTTTCTCATCAGTTTCTAAAAACAAAAATCCAAAAATGGTAAATTTTAAGTAATCTGTTTCTCTGATTTCCAAAGGTTTGCTGAAATCTTTTAGGAGCCTATCATAATCAAAACTCTTTATGTTTTCTTCCTTAATTCCGCTGCTATTATTTAAAACGATGAGGCTGTATTTTTTACCATCTTTATCATTCAAAATCTTATCCCAATCGGGTGTTTTTGAATTTACCACATACTCATAAGTATTTAACTGATATGCATGCCAACTCAGATCTGCAGAAGTACACCATCCACCAAATCGCATTGGGTTTACTTCTATGGCATTTATGTTTCTGTGAGAATCAATTCGCAACTCAATATGAGCAGGAAAATTTCTTACTCTAGTTTTTTCACCAATTTTATTGATGAATTCATTTATGATAGTATAATTGTTTAAAATTATTTCTTTTGAAGTAGAATATACCCTGTCGTAGACATCGTCTTCTGAGGAAAACTCATGTTTCATAATGTTTAAAATAACAGCTTTCCCTTCATCATTAAAAAAACAGTCGACTGCATATTCATCCCCTGGGATTATCTCTTCGATAATGAAGTTAGTGGCATCTAAAACTTCTCTGGGATATGCAGTTTTAAGTTTGCTAATTTCAATATCAATCTCATCCAAAACACTATACCATTCTTCAACACTATTAACCTTGTGGACAGCAATGGAGAAGAATCCTACAGCGGGCTTTAAAATAAAGGGGTAAGTGAGTTGATTAGGGTCCATACTTCTGATATCCTTATAGTTAATGCCCAAATAAAAGAAGTCAGGATAGTCTTCCTTTAATAAGTACCTAAAGAGTATCTTATCTTTAAAAAGTTTGATTTTTTCAGGCAATACAGTATTTGTAAGGTTTTTTTCAACCCAGTTTATGGAATTTTCAGAATTGGAATAGAGAATTTGCTTCGGGTTGTCTTCAAGAATTTTTATTGCATCACTTTCTTTTATCCAATTAAGGCTATTATCATTAGTAAATTCTTTCGCTGTTCCCGTTTCAATTATTTTCAGATTAT
>PKTD01000180.1 GCA_002869315.1 Marinilabiliales bacterium
CAAACCCAAAGATCGAAAATGAATTTTGAAATTGGTGATGAGGGTTCCATGCCAAAGGAAATCATTGAAGCTTTTGCTTATTTGAAAAAAGCTGCAGCACTAACTAATGCCGAAATAGGCGGCCTTGATCCAAAAAAGGCAGAACTTATTGCAAAGGCTGCCGATGAGGTTATCGCCGGAAAACTAGAAGGTAATTTTCCATTGGTAATATGGCAAACAGGTTCAGGTACTCAAAGTAATATGAATATGAATGAAGTTCTTGCTAATCGTGGACATGTTATTAATGGTGGTAAACTTGAAGATGAGAAGAAGGTTTTACATCCAAACGATGATGTTAACAAATCGCAATCCTCAAACGACACATTTCCCACTGCTATGCATATTGCAGCCTATAAAATGATAGTTGAAACAACAATTCCCGGAGTCGAAATGCTTAGAGATGCACTTGATGAAAAGGCAAAGGCATTTAAAGATATAGTTAAGGCCGGACGTACTCACCTTATGGATGCTACTCCATTAACTTTGGGTCAGGAATTTTCTGGTTACGTATCCCAACTCGATCATGGAATAAAAGCCTTAAAAGCAACTTTGGCTCACCTTTCAGAGTTGGCATTAGGAGGAACTGCTGTAGGAACAGGAATTAATACTCCTCCTAACTATGCTGTAAAAGTTGCAGAAAAAATTGCTGAGTTAACAGGTTATCCTTTTGTTACCGCGGAAAATAAATTTGAAGCTCTATCGGCACATGATGCTATTGTTGAAGCATCAGGTGCCCTCAAACAATTGGCAGTAAGTTTAATGCACATTGCTAACAATATTCGTATGCTTGCTTCAGGGCCCCGATGCAGTATTGGAGAAATTCAACTTCCTGCTAATGAACCTGGTTCGTCAATTATGCCAGGCAAAGTTAATCCAACACAAAATGAGGCAATTACAATGGTTTGTGCTCAGGTTATTGGTAATGATGCCGCTATAACGGCTGGAGGTATGCAAGGACATTTTCAGTTAAATGTATTTAAACCTGTAATGATATATAACCTTCTGCAGGCTAGTCGTTTGTTGGGAGATGCTTGTGTTTCTTTTACTAAGAATGCTGTTGTGGGGATAGAGCCAAATGAAAAAGTGATTAAGCAAAATCTTGAAAATTCACTTATGCTTGTAACCGCTTTAAATACTCATATTGGATACGAAAAAGCAGCCAAGATTGCTAAAAAAGCACATAAAGAGGGAACTACTTTACGTGAAGCCGCTTTAGAACTAGGTTTTTTAAGTAACGAAGAATTTACTCAATGGGTAGATCCTGCAAAAATGATATAAATAATGCAGTCTTGAAAGGGGAAGAGGGGTAATAATTACTCCTCTTTTTTTTTGAAATAATTTTCATATTTTACTATCTTAGCATATACTTGTAGTTGAATTGAGGTTAAGATTATGATTGAGAAGAGGAAAGATGAGTTTGGAGAGTATCTGTTCGTGAAAAGCAATTCAATGGTAAATATAGAGGATATGATTGCCGGTATTCAATATCTTGAAAATGATAACTCATTACCCCGAAAGTTAAGAATTATTGAGGATGCAAGAAGCGCAGAAGTAAATTTTTCGCCTATTGATACCAGTGAGTTATCGGAACATATGCACAAAGTAGCACTTAAATATGATTATATAAAACATGCTGTTATACATTCTAATCCTAGAAATACTGCTATGGCAATGCTGGTTCAAAAAAATAAGAAGGATCAGAATTATTTTTTGGAGGTTTTTTCAACTTTTGAAGGTGCAATACACTGGTTAAAAAATAGTTGAATTAGTATAATATAAAAAAGTAAAATTAATAAATTCAGCAATAAAATTTCCTGAATCTCAAACAACAGGCTACTGTTAAACTTTTGTTAATTACCATTTTAGACTAAGAAATTTGTTTGATTGAAATTATATTCGCATTAAACATTCTAATAATTAACAATTCAATTATGAAATTTCTTAAAATTTTACTCTTTATTTTTTTAACTCTAATAATTGTTGTTTTAGGAGGCTTGTCATATGTAAAGTTTATGAAACCAAATATTGCAGTTCAGGAAATAGATGTTGAAATTACTCCTGAAAGGGTTGAAAGGGGTGAGTACCTGGCAAACCACATTATGGTATGTATGGATTGCCATTCTGTACGCGATTGGAGTTTATATTCAGGACCAATAACACCAGGTACATTTGGCTCTGGTGGCGATGCATTTACAAGAGAAATGGGTTTTCCAGGCGATTTTTATGCTCCCAATATTACACCTTATTCCCTAAAAGATTGGACTGATGGAGAGATTTACAGGGCAATAACATCTGGTGTTAAAAAGAATGGGGATCCTATTTTTCCTATTATGCCTTACCTTAGTTATGGTCAGGCAGATACAGAAGATATATATTCAATAATAGCATATATAAGAAGTTTAGAACCACATGTAAAGGATGTTCCCGCTGCCGATCCTGACTTTCCTTTTAGTTTAATTATGCATATTATTCCAAAGGAAGCAGAGCCTTCTCAAAAACCGAAGGAAAATAATCAAATTGAGTATGGTAAATATCTTGTTGATATTGCTGCTTGTGCTGATTGTCATACTCCTTTTGAAAAAGGTCAGTCGTTGATGGAAATGAAATTTGCCGGCGGTCGTGAGTTTGAACTCCCTTTTGGGACTTTGAGAGCCCCAAATATTACACCACATAAGGTTAATGGAATAGGAATGTGGACTGAGGATATGTTTATTAAACGATTTCAGTCGTATGACTCTGTAAGTAAACTGAAAAATATAAATGGCATGAATGAATTTAACACTCTTATGCCTTGGAATATGTATGGCAGTATGAAAACTTCTGACTTAAAGGCAATTTACAAGTACTTACATAGTCTTGATCCTATAAATAATGAAGTTCAGAAAGTAACTTTTAAATAAGTTAGTTTGAAAGTAAATCTTCGGGTCGTTTTTTGAGGTCTTTAAGACGAAACACAAATGCCCTTTTACATATTTTTACTGAACGATATATTTGAATAGTGTCAGAAAGTTCAACAGTATTAAAATATTTCCCAAATATAGTTATTGGGTCTCTGTAATCTCTGCTGTCAGTTAAATAGTAGGCATCCATACCTAATTCTAAATCTCCATTAATGCGGTTTATCCATGCATATTTATGTATGTTCTCCAATTTACCAAATCCATAGGATTTCATTCCCAGCGGAGTGGCAACATAATAATCGTAATTGGCAAGTGGAAACCAATTGTGACCAGCTAAAAAGGAATTGTCATCCATTAATTGTTTCTCGGTATCTCTTTTGTAGATACTTAAAAACTCATCATATACTTGATTATAACCATACATATCCAGACTGGGATCATCACTGCCCAATTCGGTATATTCTGTTTCTGTGCTCAAATTTATTAACCCAAAATTAATTTGATAGAATCCTAATGTAATAACTAATATTAATATGCTCAGTGATAATTTCAGTGGCCAGGGGATAGTATTTTTTTGCTTCTTGTGGTCATACTTTTTGTCTATCCAGGCTGCGGCCAAAAATATTAAAGATGTAATTCCGGGGGCTGTCCAGTGGGGTAGTGTAGAACGGAATAGAGAAAAACCAATGAACAGTATTATTAGTGGTAAAGATGCAAAAAGTATTATATTTTTCTTCTGCCTTTCAATTTGTAATTTATTTCGCAATGCTGCAATAACACCAATAATTATCAAAATATAATTTATGGGATTATTATATAAAAGTTCTCCTAAAATTTCTGTAAGGAAATAATTGAAGTTAATGCCATATCCAAGCATATTCACCCTGTCCTCATGAAAAGTAAAACTTATAAAATCATTTTGGAAATTCCATATTAGAATAGGAAGACTTATCAAAAAAGAAATTGATATAGAATAATATAGCCATCTTTTTTTAAGCCATTCACGATTATAAATTATAATATAAAGTATTGCACCAAACCATAAAAAGACTGAAGTATACTTTGAGATTATAGCGAAGCCTATTAGTAGACCAAGCCTTAACATCCTGTAGGCATTAGTTTTAATATTAGGGCAACTGTCCAGCGTCTTAATCATTACATTTAATGCCAGAAGCCAAAAGAATTGTTGTGGTGTATCTGGAAGAATAAATATTCCCGTAATTACAAAAGCATAAATGGAAGAAGTATATAAGAGTGCAGAAATAAAACCAAGCCTGCTGTTTTTAAGTGTTTTACCAATATTAAATACTATAAATATATTCACAGTACCTAATATTATAGAAGCCATTCTTAAGAAAAGTTCACTATCCAAAGCCAGGTTAAAACTAAATAGTTGCATTACTAAACCAATCATAAGTGGATGATCGAAATGCGACCAGTCGGGGTAAAGGGCATATAAGCGATAATAAACTTCATCATTGCCAAGTTCGGTAAATCCCGCAATTATCATTCTTAATATCAGTGAGATAACTGCAAGATAATAAAGTCGTTTACGCCATATTCCTTTGTTCGAAATCATGCTTTCTTCTGTTTATTTTGCTTTCGTTTTACATAAAAATAAACTGCAGTAAGAGCGATTAGAAAATAGATAATTCTCAGAAAGTTTGTTGCTCTTTGGTCGATACTGGAACTTATTTTTGAAACCGGTTTTTCTCCGCTATAGCGGATTACAGGGTTCAAATATATTGATGAATTATCCGGAAAAGTAATTTTAGTTCGAATATAGGTGTCATCATCTTTAATAACATATGAAGCTTGGTATTTATTTTTAAAGGTTTCTTTAATTTTTCCATCCTGACCAATAAACTGGAAGGTCCTGGCCTTTTCACTGATTTCAATTTTTAAAGTATCACCAAATAATCTTGCGGATTTTAAAAATGGGATATTTTTTGCTCTTGCATATTTAACTTTCATATCCTCATCATCAATTCGAAATAAGTCGAAGGCATAGGAACTACCTGAAAGCATGCTCGATATAATATTATCTTTTTTTAAATCGGGTGAATTTATTAGTGTAAATCTACGACCAACCTCATTGGAGTTTGTAACATCGTGAGCGTCATCGTTTCCCAATATCCAAACTGGGTTTCCAGAAGACAAGGCTGTATCCCAGTGTTCCATGGAAACTCTCATATTTGTGAGGGCTTCTATCATATTATAATTTGTGAGGTATTTCATATCTCTCAATTTATAACCATCTCTCAAAGTAGGATGAGCCAAAACAACTATTGATGAATTTTTTCTCAAAATATCTATAACCCACTGTTTCATACTTAAGGTTTGGAAAAACAGCAGGTCAACCCAATCTACCTTTTTAGCATCAATACAAACCTGATGGGTTTTAAAAACATTATAACCATGTTCGTAGGTAGGTATATACTGTTCCAGTTTGCTGCCATGGCGGTTTATCTTTTGATAGTCGGAAGTGGCCACATAATCGAAATGCAGTTCTTTGTA
>PKTD01000266.1 GCA_002869315.1 Marinilabiliales bacterium
CCAAGAGTTTCCGCCATCACTGGAGTTGGCCACCCATGCTTCCGCCTGGTTATTATTACAATTACGATTATCATAAAAGATAGTACTTATGGTACCATTGGAAGCGTCAACGGCTATCCATGGTAAATAATGTGTTTTTCCTAGGCCTGTTTCATCCTGGTTTACTCTTATAGGATCTGACCAGGTAGTACCGTGATCTTCTGATTTTATCATATAAATATCAGTATCATTTCCGGTGTTAACACCAGGCTCTCCGATATTTGACCATACCACATAGATATTTCCACTATTCGGACCATCGCTGCAATCAACAGCCATAGAAGGGAATGCATTTACCCTCATGTTCTGGGGCACTCCTGTATTTCTGATTCCTCTGATATTTTCTATTATCCTATAGGAAGCTTCCCATGTTTCACCACCATCAACAGATCTAGCAAAACCGAGAGCATCTTCATCTGAAGGCCAGTTATCATAAATTGTCCAAACTGCATAAACCTCACCATTGGGACCTGTGCTGATATTAACTCCCTGATTGTGATTTCCTGCATTAACAGCCTGACTAAGTAATATTTTGGGACCCCATGTTTCACCATTATCGGTGGAGCGCTTTAGCACCACCTGATTGTCGAAAGAACCACCGAAGTCGGTCCATGCATTATAAAGATAGTTTTCATAAGGACTACCTTCTTTGGCGTCTATCCACATATGGTTTTTGTCGGCAAGTGATCCCGGATTAGGAGCCACCTGTACTTTTATCCACGACTGACCTTTGTCGTCAGAATAGGAAACTGCCTGACCACCATTTGAGATCATACCAACATACCATCTGCCGTCGGTACCAATACATGCTGCCGGGTCGCCGCTATTGGAGCCTCCGGCACCATTAAATGATCCACCCCATGTTTCTCCTGTATCGAAAGTATAAAGATAGTCGGCACCATACAATGGAGGACCTCCAACAGAAGTAGAATTGTTGGAGTTCAATGCTGTTTCTTTGGAATTAGGATCCACAAATATGGAGTTTTCACTTTGTGTGGAAGAATTTTCATCCACAACAGGTACGTCGGGAGAATCTTCTGTTAATACAGAAGCGGCTTCAATTTTAGAACCTGTATATATGGCCGCAGGCACTCTTACATCCGGATTAATGGTAGTAAGACCTTCTTTGGCTTTTTCTATCCAATAACCATTATTGTCGATATAAGTTTTAAGTTGAGCACGCTTTTCTCTTTCGTTTTGTTTACTGTCTCCTATAACCCAATTAACACTAAATGCTAAAAGTGTTGCGGAAATAAAAAACAGTAGTAATTTTTTTCTTTTCATAATTCTCTTTATTTAAGTTTTCTTATTTGTTGACAAAGATAATATAGATTTTGTTGCTTGAGGGGATGGAAGGCTCGAAAGGTATGATATATGGTTATTGTTTTATCATGAAAAGATAGAACACTGATCAGTCAGTTGACTGATACACTGATTAGACAAATATACACTGATTTGTCAAGTATATAGCGAAACAAATCGGTGTAAATCAGTTTAATCCGTGTCATCCGTGTTCCTATTAAAATCGATTAAATATTACCCAAACTTAATTACAAATTCTCCTTGCCATGAGACAACCTAATGATATTCGAGCGGTGCTGAAAAAGTATCAGAATTGAACATACAAGCAAATAGTAAAACAACATATCTATACCACTGATAATAAGTGCTGTTACAGGCAAAGCAATGGCAAGTGCCAATGAAGAAGCAGAAACATATTTGAGTATGCTTTTGGAGATGAAATATACCGCAACAGAAGTGAAAACAGGAATCGGAGCAAAAAGTACAGAGGCCCCCAGGGTAGTGTTCACACCTTTCCCTCCCTTAAATTTCAGGAAAATGCTGTAGTTATGACCCAGTATTGTTGCAAGGGCAATGGCATAAACAAAGTCGTATTGCAGGTTTAGGATTCCTTTATTAAATAATAGCAGGTATGCCCCAACAGGTATTAATCCCTTGGCCATGTCGAGCAATTGAGTGAAGGCAGATATTTTTTTTCCTGCAACTCTTCTCACATTCGTGGAACCTATATTCCCACTGCCCGACTGCATTATGTTTTTACCGGTTTTGCCTTTTACCAGCAGATATCCAAAAGGTATGGAACCGGAGAGATATGCCAATAATGCAAAAACTAGTATTACCCACAGATTCATAAATTGTAGTTTTTAAAGCATATAAACCTATTTCAAACCACTGCCGTATCCGACTGAAAAACCAGATAAAGCACAAAAAGAACAGTATAAATCGCCAGATAGAAAAGATAGAAATTTCTGAACTTTTTATACTCTTTATTATCGGGATAAATATTTCCAAACAAGCCTCTTATCTCCTTTATAAAAACAGGCTTTATATTTATTATCCAACTGTCGGTTTGATAAACGATTTTACGAAATTTACTTCTGTAAATTCCCAGAGGCAATCCCCATACAAAGAATAAAATCAACCATATATTTTCCAGAAAAAAGTCCATTATAATTTCTTTTTAGGAGGCCAGGGAATAAAAGCGCTGGTTCTTTTTATATAATCCTGATATCCCGGTTTTTTATCTTTCAGCGATCTTTCCAGCAGGCTGACGCCCGAAACTTTAAGCAGCAAAATCGTCATTATTACCGAACCTATGATATACCAGTATTTTCCTGCGGCCACACAAAATAGTGCATATGACCACCATACAGCAAAATCACCAAAATAGTTGGGATGTCGTGTATATTTCCAGAATCCGGTATTCATGACTTTTCCTTTATTTTCTGCTTTGGATTTAAATTTAGCCATCTGATAATCGCCTCCGGCTTCGAATGTGAAACCAATTATCCAAAATACTATTGCTATATAGTCGAGCACATTTAAGTCGTTGGAATTAGTGGCAAAATTGCCCGCCAGCAATGGTAATGAAACGATCATAATCAAACTACCCTGTAAAAGGAAAACCTGAAAATAACTAAACCACCAATACCTTTCAGGGCCATAATCTTTCCTGAACTGCTGATAGCGATAGTCTTCACCCTTACCTATATTTCTTATGGATAAATATATTGTAAGTCGTAATCCCCATACACTTACCAGCGCAAAGAGAATAATATTCCTCAGGTAAAAATCTCCGGTATTGAAAAAATACCAGGCGTTTACCACTACAAATCCAGTTCCCCAAAAAAGGTCAACTATACTAACATCCTTAATGAATACACTCAATATCCAAAGTAGTGTTACCAGTATTAAAATTATCAATGCCGATTCTAAAAATAGTTGTGTCATTGTGATTAGTTTTCGTAAAGTAAAGCAACCGCATTGGCGCCCAATCCTGCATGCATTCCTATTACAGGTGAAATGTTAATTAATGAAAGAGGTTTTCTTCCTGTTATTTCTTCCATTTTCTGTGCAGTTTCTGCGGCACCTTCTTCATTATGGGCATGTAATACAACATAATTCCATATTTTTTTGCCCTTGCTTATTTTGCTTATGTGATTGAAAATCTTTTTTAAACTCGACTGCTGACTGAATGTTTTGCCAAACAGCATAGAAGTTCCGTCGGGGGCCATGGAAATAACAGGGTTAAGACCCAGAAACTTGGCAATCATACCTTTTGTTCCGGATACACGACCGCCTTTTAACATATATTTTAGGTCGCGCACACTCACAAATATTTTGGCTTCATCGCGCCATTTGGGCAATAGGGCCTTTATATTTTCAAAGGTCTCTCCATTTTCTATGCTTTGAGCAGTTTTAAGAACCATTAATCCCAATGCACCTGATAAATTTCTACTATCGAAAGTAAATATTTCAGTATCGAACTCACTCATAATCCTCTCGGCTGCCTTGCGGCTGCTATTATAAGTACCGCTAAACTTTCCCGTAAGGTGAATAGAAATTATTTTATCGTAATGCGAAGCAAGATGAGAATATACATTGGTAAAAGCACGCTCATTAATCTGTGAGGTTTTAGGGAATTCTTCTTCCGTTTCCAGCAAATCATAAAATTGCTCAGGCTGTACGGTTATCTTATCCAGATAATGATTATCCCCGAAATTCAGATTCAGAGGCAGCATATTTATCTGGTAATGATCCAGCAGTTCCTGAGGTAAATCACAGGTGGAGTCGGTAACCACGGCTATTTTCCACTTCCGTTTTACCGATACCTCATACTGCCTTACCATATCATCTACTTTCTGAAAAGTAATGGTACTGAAATTTTTAAGATCGTGGAATAATTCGGCAGGCTTATCAGTATGCACATGTATGCGACACATATCATCAGAACCTGCTACTACTATGGAATCACCACGGTCGGCTAGTTTTTTCCGTAAATCAGCTTTATCGATACTCAGGTTTTTCAAAATCGCCTCGGTACAATATCTGAAACTAATATCTTCGTCAATTACATCTTCGGTATGAATAAGGCTTATGCTTTGGTGACCCGACTTGGCCAAATCCCTTATATTACCCTGCTTTATAAAGTTGATAATACCCTGAACGAAAAGCACAAAACCCTTTGCCCCTGCATCAACTACCCCATATTTGTTTAGGGCCTTTAGTTTGGATGTGGTTTCTTTTAGAGATTTTTCGGCTGTTTCCAGCGATTCTATAAGCACATTTTTAAAATCCTTGCCAAGGGTTTTATTTTTATAAATGAAATCCGACCAGTCTTTTATAACCGTTAATATTGTTCCTTCCACGGGATTGGAAATGGCCTCGTAAACGTATGGTATTGAGCGTTTCAGGCTTTCGGCAAATTCATTCAGACTAATAGCATGAGTGCTTTTGGTTTCTTTGCTAAGACCGTATAAAAACTGGGCAAAGATAACCCCTGAATTACCTCTCGCACCCATAAGTGCTGCTTCGGCAATTTTGTTTACAGTTTTTTTATAAGATTTATGGGGTTTTATATTGTCGATTACCGACCTCACCGTAGAGGCAAGATTAGTTCCCGTATCCTTATCCCTTACGGGAAATACGTTAATCTCATTAATCTCATATTGATTTTCCAATATGGCATTTCCCCCCGACACAAAAGCATAGTATAAAAACTTGCCATTTATTTCCTGAACTTGCAGTTGACTCATACAGAAATCTTTTTAGTAAAAATAGTAAAATATCAGAATGCAAGTATAGGGAAAAAGATGAGATATGTTTAGAAGTTCAGAAGTTCAGAGGTTCAGAAGTTCAGAGGTTGAGAAGATCAGAAGATTAAAGGATAAGAAGATAAGAGGATAAGAAGATCAGAAGACGTTAAGAAACGTTTAGAAGATGTTCAGAAATGTTGAGAAGACGTTGAGAATATGTTCAGAGACGACTGTGATACAAAGTAATATGCTATTAAAAAGGACTATTCGACCATTTGACCTTTTGACTATTCGACTATAAATCCTGCGAGGGGGCGAGAGGATAATAGGATAAGAAGATCAGAAG
>PKTD01000046.1 GCA_002869315.1 Marinilabiliales bacterium
CACCTTCGTTAACTGAATCAACTAAGCCTGAAACATGTACAAAATACTCATTTTTTGTTTCGTCGTCAATAATAAATCCGAATCCTTTGGATTCATTAAAGAACTTTACGGTACCTTTTTTCATTTTAAAATATTTAATTATAAGTCTTGCAAAAGTAAAAGTATTTCAGTTCATTTCTAAATTTTCACAAAATTTATTTGTATTTATTGAATACATTAGTTAACAGCCTGACAATAAGCGCTATAAATAAAATTCAAATTAATTTATTATGTATTAAAACGTTCATTTTCAATAATATTTGACAATTTTGATGGTTAAAAAGGTTAAGTTTTATGTAATTGGCTTTTATAATGTTTAAAGCTTGACTAGCAAAATATTCCTAAAATCAATATTTTATTTATCGATAACTATCTGTTAAGGTTAAGAATTTAATTTTGGATTCAAATTCGAATATACTTATTTCCTTCTCAGGATAAAATACAATTCTTAACTCCTCATTAGGTAAAACATCAAAATAGTTATCGGAAAAATGTCCTTCAATATCTTCCACATATAAATATGCATTTTTAATTAGTTTATCAGTAACTATAACTATTTCAAAACCTTTTGCTGTTTTATTGAAATTTAAATCAGGATTTGGATTTGGAAGGTTTAAATTCTTGACTCTATCAAAGTAAATATAGTTTTGCGATAATATGTTATGGTTTTCATCCAAAATTTTTGCGACTAATACACTGCTTGTTTTATCTTCTTTTTTAAGAATATTTTCCAATTTTTTTGAAAAATAAATTTTCGATTGATTGCCAATCAGATTTATTTCATTTGAAAATTTCCAAAGTGTATCTCCATGAAAATTTATAATATTCAGGTTTAGTTTAGCATTTATGTTTTCTGAAAAGTCGGATATACCAAAAATATTAATTTGATTTAATGAGTCAATATCCGGAGATACAAGTATATTTTTAAATGAATTCCTTACAAAATAATGTAGAGCCTTCCAGTTCCCGTAATAATCTATACCCGACCAGGAGGCAACTGGCCAACAGTCGTTTAGTTGCCAATATAGTGATCCCATACAATAAGGCATGCTTCTGCGATGGGCCTCAATAGCCGTTTTAATTCCTTCGGCCTGAAGTAAATGATTAACATAAACGAACATGGGAAAATCCTTTGGCTTTTTATAATCCCTGTTCATATATTCCAGAATGGTAACATTCCCAATACTGGAGCGTTGGTGGGATTTCATGACCTCAGAGTTTATGTCATGGTCTTCTGGTTTAGTATATTTATTTATGGTTTTCATTTCCGGAAAGGATTGAAATCCGTATTCCGACATAAACCTTCCAATATTATTTTTGTATTCTGAAAATGGCTCTTTTGCCCACCATACACCCCAATAATGCATGTCACCTGATTTATGATTTTCAAGTTCACCGATTCCAGAACTAGGTGATGACGACCAGTATTCAGTTTTCGGATCGAGTTCTTTTACAATACTAGGTAGTATATTATGAAACAAGGTGTCATAAGCATTCCAAATAATATCAACTTTTTCCTTACCCTGATTTTCAAGTACATTTTCCTTCCATCCCCATCTGTTCCAGGCCGAAAGTATTTCATTGTCGCCACACCATAATGCTATGGATGGATGATTTCTCAATCTTATTATGTTTTTCCTAGCCTCTTTACTTACATTCTCCAAAAATTCAGGATTGCCGGGATACATGGCACATTCAAACATAAAATCCTGCCATACAAGAATGCCGTATTTATCACATAAGTCATAAAAGAGTTCTTTTTCATAAATGCCTCCTCCCCACACTCTTAGCATATTGAAATTTGCTTGGGCAGCAGATTTAATTAGATGTTCATATTGGGAAGAATCGACTCGAGACAAGAATATATCCTGAGGAATATAGTTTGCTCCCTTCATAAAAACGGCTCTTCCATTAAGCTTGAATTTAAACGTTCTTCCCGAATCGTCTTTTTCTCTAATTAGTTCCAATGTGCGAAGTCCGATATCTAATTTACTGGAACTTATAGTGGTATTATTTATTGTGAGTTGGGCCTCAATACTATATAGTTTTTGATTTCCCAAACCATTGGTCCACCATAATTCAGGGTTTGTAATATTTAATGGGATGGATAATTTGTTTAATCCTTTTTTTAGTTTTAGTTTTCTGTCTTCCAGATTATTTCCATCGACTTTAAAATTAAAGTCAATTTGCTGTATAAGAGAAGAGTTTATTTTAATATGTGCAATCAAATTAGCCTGATTACTATCAATATTAATTTGTTCAATATATAAGTCTTCAATTCTGGCTTTGTTCCAATAATTAAGCTTTATATCTCTCCAAATGCCAATACTTACTAATCGCGGTCCCCAGTCCCAACCGAAGTGATATTGTGCTTTTCGCGTAAATACGCATACTTTTTTATCACCCAGTCCACCTAATTCCGATTGATCATTTTCTGCTCCGGGAAGTAAATAGGGGAGTTTGTCTCTTTTTTCCAGACCTTCATTTATTGGTGATTTGAAAACAATTTTCAACTCATTATTGCCAATTTTGAGATAGTCTTTGCAGTCAACCTTCCAATTAATAAACATATTGTTGGTGCTCAGAATATTCTCTTCATTTAAGTAAATATCGGCGTATGTATCTAAGCCCACAAATTCGAGTTCTACAAACTCGTTTTTTAATATTGAAGAATTTACTTTAAAAGAAGTTTTAAACTCCCAGTTTTTTTTATCTACCCATTGTACATCATGTTCGTTTAAACGATAATATGGGTCTTCAATAATATTGTTCTCTAAAAGTCCAATATGAACAGAACCCGGAATTTTTATATCCATCCAAATACTGTCATTTTCGGATTTGAATTTCCAGTTTTTGTTTAGAAGTTGGGTATGATTTTTTTCTATATTCGAGCAACTGCCAATAAGGTAACTTATTAGCAACAACAGAATCAACTTATAGTTTTGAAAATTCTCAGGCAAATTATTCTTATTTGATGCTCAATTATTTCTTCTTATATGTGGTAACGTGTCTTTCTTTTTTGATGTCGTAAATATCTCCAACAGTTATAAGAATTCCTGTTTCTTCAACTTCCCCAAAGTGATCATTCAAGGCAGTACCGAATGTCTTCATAGTGGACGAAAGGTTCATATATGCGCTAAAAAGTGGAGGAACGTTTTCTCCCAGTTTTCTTACTTTCTGAACCATAATCTTATAGTTTTCCTCATAGTTACATCCTGTAAAGATGCTGTTTAGAACTTTATCACTTGTTGTTCTTGGCAATGGTTTGTGAGCTTCAACCAGTCCTTCCTTGTCAGGAAAATACTTTTCGAAAAAGAAAAGGATAATATCTCTTGCGAGGCGGTCGAAAGAAGCATACATAGTTACTTTTCCAAAAAGGTACTCAATATCCGGATGTTCTATAAGCAGAGCACCTAAACCATCCCAAAGGTTATCTAGGGCGTACATACCTCTTCTTAAATTATAAGTTGGTTGATATAGGGGTTGTACAAAAGATCTTCCAAGTTCAATGGTTTTTGGGAAATACTTATCAATAAAAACTTTATTGTATTTAAATAAAGTGGAAGTAGGAGATGCCACAACCCCTTTATCATCGATAAAAAGATTTTTACAATGAACGTAGCGATATCCTCCAACCAGTTCTTTTTCTTCAGGATCCCAAACTATCATTTGCATGAAGGCATTATCTCCAGTATCAAATTTATCAAGGTCAATTTCTTTTCCTGTACCACCACCAGCATCTCGAAAAGTAACTTCCCTGAGCCGTCCTATTTCACGAACAACATTAGGAGCATTTATTTCGTTAAGAATATAAATTTCGTTATTTCCATTATTTGTTTTTCTCAGAAATGTATCCTCATTGAGTTCCTGCTCAAGTAATCTCTTGTCAACCGGTTGAATTATAGTTTTCATTGCAAATATTTTACATTATTTAATTTCGGAAACAAACTCTTCAAAATCACCTTTATATCCATTGGCCAGTTTATATGAATATTGTCTCATAAACTCTGCCCATTGTTCATTTTTATATCTCTTATCAAATGTTTTATAAGAAACTGCTTTGCCAAAATAAAATTTCAGTGTTTCGCCTTTTTGTTTGGCAAATTCATCCACAAGATAGAGCATTTCAATATTGGCCTTAATTCCCAGTTTTTTTCTGAAGTTTGAAAGGTTATAAAACCAATTAGTGTTTCTTCCACTTATATTGGCGGGGATTACATCACGTTTAAAACGTTTTGCTTTTGTGATAAAAGTAGTTTTCCATTCTAAATCTTCAATTTTACCTATTCGCTTACGCGAAACCAATCCGAATGGGAAATAACATATAAGTTTATCGGAGGCAAAGTTTTCATTAATAATTTTAATGTTTTCAGCATTTGAGCCATGTTTATTTATGGGAATAAATAAAGGCTCCAAATTTTTAACATTCATCAAAATATCATTTACCGGGAAAACTAAGTCAGGTCTTTTTCTTCCAACCACAAGCATTAAGGCGATGCCATCAAGACCACCAAGAGGATGGTTAGAGGCAATGATACACCTTCCTTTTTCGGGAATATTTTCCATGCCTTCAGTAACCAGTTCAACCCCCATTTCACTAAGAACAGAATCTATAAACTCAATTCCCATAAGGTGTCCATGATTTTTGATATAGTAGTTGAGTTCATCCTGATGTATAACTCTTTTTAACCAGGACTTTATAAACCAAGGCATTGCCTTATTTAAAACAGGACTTTTACTTTTAAGTACCTCGTCAAGATTTATGTATTTTATATCGGTATTAACTTTATCCTCCTTCATCATCAAAAATCAAATCCATGCAAATATAGCATATGTTGTCTAATTTTTTAGCAATGAATTTTATTAAAATAAGATGTGTAAACTATATTTTCTCTACTGAGTTCTTTAAGATATTATAAAGAAAAGTTCTCGCTCTAAATAGTTGGACTTTAACAGTTCCCAGTGGAAGGTTTAATTCTTCAACAAGTTCTTCGTATGAATACTCTTTAAAATACCTAAGTTCAATGAGTTTTTTATAATGGGGTTTTAACCTTTGAATTACCTCTCTCATCATCAGTATTTTCTGATTGTTTATGATTTCTTCTTCAGGATTTAATTCCTTTCCAGGAATTCTGGCACTTATGGATTCACCTTTACTGTTTTCAGAATTCGCAATTATATTATCCTGTTGCCGTTTTTTACGCATAAAATCTATGCAATTATTTGTTGCTATCCTGAATAACCAGGTGCTAAATGCGTAATCAGAAGTATATTGATGTAAGTTTTTAAATGCTTTTCCAAAAGCCTCTATTGTTAGGTCTTCGGCTTCATAGGGGTCGCTTGTCATTTTTAACATGG
>PKTD01000314.1 GCA_002869315.1 Marinilabiliales bacterium
ATGAATTAGGCAAAATAGTTGGTCAGGAAGAAAAAACTTTTGCAAGAGGTTGCTCAACAGGAATGTCTGCTGTACATGATATGAAAACAACCGGAATATTCGCATGTACACCTCAGCATTGGTATCAGCGAAATACTGAAGGAACATGTATGGAAGGTGTTGAAGTTGATATTCAACTTAATGACGACCCTTTTAATGAAAGAGAAATTGTTGAGTCTTTAGTTAAACTAATTACTACAAATTAGTATTAATTTTATAATCTTAATAAGTCGAATAAACAATTTATGTCATACTTTAAGTTTAATAATAAAAATGTTTTTTACAAAGTAAAGGGCNAAATATGTTCTATTCCATCATAAATCTGTATTCAAATAGTTTTAAGACAATAGTCTATGACTTTCCCGGACATGGTAAATCTGATAGACTGGATAGATTTGAAACTGACTTCTGGTTTTATAATGCTCAGGTTGCCAATGCGTTACTCGAGGAATTGAAACTTAACAAAGTTGATGTTATTGGAACCAGCGGAGGAGCTCTGGTGGGAATAAACCTTGCATTGGAGAATCCTGAAAAAGTAAAGACATTAATGGCCGATAGTTTTGAAGGTGAGTCTCCCCTGGCATCTTATGTTTCTACCATTAAAGAAGACAGAGAAAATGCTAAGCAAGATTCAAATGTACAGGCCTTTTGGAGGTCTTGTCATGGTGAGGACTGGAGGAGTGTTGTTGATAATGATACAAAAGTGAATATTGAATTTGCAGAAACCTATACCTCCTTTTTTCATAAGTCGATTTCCGAATTAAAAGTGCCTACACTAATTACAGGAAGTATGGAGGATGAATTCTGTAGTCATTTGGATAAGATATATGAGGAATTAAGAAGTAAAAATCCTGAACTTAAAGTGTATATATTTGAAAAAGGAAATCATCCTGCTATGTTGTCAAATAGGGATGAGTTTTTTGAACTTACCAGAAAATTCATAAATGAGCATAAATAGATAGAATTAGATGAAACTGGAAGATATTGGTTATTTAAGATATACAGAGAAAGTTCCTGATCATCAGCACAATGATGATTTTGAAGCGGGAAGAATAATTGCTGAACATAAAGAACGTTACCTTATCGCTACTGAAAATGGTGAACTGGAAGCCGAAATAACCGGAAATATGAGGTTTGCAGCCAAAAGTCGTGAGGACTTCCCTGCTGTTGGCGATTGGGTAAACTATATTTCTTATGATAAGGATTTCGCAATAATCAATAAAATTCTTCCCAGATATTCTCTTATCAGAAGGCAATCGGTGGGAACTTATGGTGAGGTGCAAATAATTGGAACTAATATCGACTATGCATTTATTATGCAGTCGGTTAACAGAGACTTCAACATCAATCGATTGGAGCGTTATCTTACAATCTGCTATGCAGAAAAAATTAAGCCGATAATTGTCCTGACTAAAACCGATCTCATCGACAAACAACAACTTCAGCTTATAACTGATAAAATCGAAGCACGTATTCAGAATATTCAAGTTTTAGCGATCAGCAATGAAACTAAGTCGGGTTTTGAAGAACTGACAAATAACCTAAAAATAGGATTAACATACTGTATGTTAGGATCTTCAGGTGTGGGGAAATCCACTTTGTTAAACAACTTATTGGAAGAAAAAGTTATGAAGACCGATAATATAAGTTTGTCTACCAACAAGGGAAAGCATGTATCAACTCACAGAGAATTGAAAGTACTGAAGGATGGAGGAATTTTGATTGACAATACCGGAATGCGTGAAGTAGGTATAGTTGATGACACTGGCGGCCTAGAAGATACCTTTGACAAGATTATGGAACTTTCTAAATCCTGTCGCTTCAGCGATTGCAGGCATATCAATGAAACGGGCTGTGCTGTAATTGAGGCTATTGAAAATGGAGATCTGGAAGAAAATTATTATAAAAACTATTTGAAACTGGAAAAGGAAAAATCACATTTTGAAGCAACAGTACAGGATAAAAGAAAGAAGGATAAGGATTTTGGCAAAATGTTGAAAAACTACAAAAAAGACAGAAAAATTAACTATTGATATTTTTATTTATTCCATTACCATTTTGGTTGTTGTACAAGATAATTTAAAGCCATTTTAGTTAACATATTAGTTGATTTAAGTTTGTCGGTTACGATATTCCCTAAAACCGTTTTGTTATCCTTTTTTCCTGTACTATACAGTGATATTCAAAAATCCCAAAGCACCATCATAATGAGCAAGTTACCAGGCAATCAGTTTGTTATCTATAAATATTCATGCAGATATATCCGTTTGCAATCTCTCATCAATATATTCAACTGAATTGAAATCTTACACTTATTATTATTTTTTATCTATTTGGGTTTAACGGTATGTGTGTGATTTATTAAGGGACTGTGGTCTTCAAACCTATCAATTTACCACCCAAAAGTGATGCGGGAGATAACACTCGAAAACCTCTGAAATCTTATGAATTATAAACATTGTTGTGCTTAGTTTTTAATCCATTTTCTATTATATAATGTATTCTAGTTAATTCTAATACAAGTTTTAACTGAAACTAATTCTGCACTTTGGGAAATGTTAATTGGGAAGTTTTATTATGAACTCCGTTCCAACTCCTAATCGAGATTTTACAGATATTTTGCCTTCACATCTTTCGACAAATTCATGAACTAAATGCAAACCTAAACCTGTTCCCTTTTCTTGTTCTGTGCCTTCTGTTGAAATTGTTGTTGAAAGGTTGAATAAATTATTAATCCTTTTATTTGAAATTCCTACACCATTGTCTTTAACAGAAATATAACTATACCCATCTTTTTCTTTAAGACATAATGAGATATTACCACCTCGATTTGTAAATTTTATTGCATTAGAAAGTAAGTTCCTTAAAATAACCTTTATTACATTTTTATTACAATTAATAATGAAGTTGCTTAATTGGAAATTAATCGATATATTCTTATTGGAAGCAATAGGACTCATAAGCCTATAAACATCATCAAGTATTGCTTGTATGTTAAATCTCTCTTTTTCTATCTTAATTGATTCATTTGATATTTTACCCCATTCTAATAAATCATTTAGTAAGTTATAGACATTATTAATACCATTTAATGAACTTTTAATTATTCTTTTTCTATCAGTTTCTGATTGTTTGTCAAATTCAAATTCTAAAACTTCTAGCAAACCCATAACGGAACCAATTGGCCCCCTTAAATCATGGCCTATCACAGCAAACAACTTATCTTTCTGAGCAATAATTTTTGACAATCTTTTATTCGTTTCTTTTTGAGCAATTTCAAGTTTCTTTCTTTCATCTACATCCCTTAAAATGCCAACGATAATGGGAGTTCCATCTTTTTTTGTGGTGTAAAAATCATAAGATTCAGAGAAATATTCTGAACCATCTTTTTTTAAATGTATAAGTTCATCAATAAATAGTTTGCTATGAATTTCACCATTCAATAGTTGTTCTATTCGCTCTTTTTTAAGTGGAACAATATGATCAAATGAATCCTTGGTCATTACTTGGTCTAAAGTATGATTGAGGGCTTCTTCAATAGTATAGCCAGTTATAGTTTTAATTGATGGTGAAATAAATTCAGTTTTCCAGGTTTTTAAATTATAAATAAAAAGAACATCTGCCGCATTCTGAATAAATATTTCAAAATAGTTTTGATATTCTTCCTTTTGTTTTTTTAATAATCTGTTCTCAGAACGATAATGATTCAGTTCATTAGTCAAGTCTCTAATAATCTCTATTTCAGTTTTCATGTCATCTTATATTAGATGTTCTATAAAATATTCAAGCAGCTCTTTAAATTAAGCACAACGGTCTTTTGATAAGCTAGGTTCGGGTTTCCGCCGCTTTTCACTATCACCCGCTAACCAAAGTTAAAGATAACTAAATTTGTCAAAAAACCAACAAAATCCCGCACGTAGTTTGACCCAATGTTATAGGCTGGTTTTTTTATTAATTAGTTAATTATCAATATAATTCAAGTATCTCTTAGAAAAATAGAGTATCTTTGCAACAGGTTTATACCATTTTTGATTTCAGTCAGTCATTACTCCATTTTGCTGCTTAAATAATATAATCTTTCACTCCAGCAAATGATTTCTCATTGAAGATTACCGATTGTCGAGCCGACATTAATTTACTAATAGCAAAAAAAAGAGGAGAAATATGAAAAAACTAACCTTAGGAGTTATTGGAACTTCAAAAAAAGAAGATGAAAAGCGTGTGCCAATTCATCCAGAACACTTATCGCGTTTGCCAGAGGATATTAGAAAACAATTAATTTTTGAGAAAGGATATGGCAAACCTTTTGGGTTAGATGATAATTTTTTTATTTCTCAAACTGGAGGTGTTGCCACTCGTCATGAATTATTAGCTGAATTGGGTAACGTTATTATTGCAAAACCAGTAATAAGCGATTTAAAAGAAATTCGGGAAGGAGGATTAATTTGGGGTTATCCACATTGTGCACAGCAAGGAGATGTTACACAAACTGCAATAGATCGAAAATTAACGTTAATTGCATTTGAGGATATGTTTGTATGGTCTCCAAGTGGTCAAGTTGGTCGACATACATTTTATAAGAATAATGAAATGGCAGGCTATTGCGCCGTTATTCATGCTTTACAATTAAGAGGTATTGATGGTCATTATGGTAACCAACGTAAAGTAATTATATTTAGTTTTGGAGCAGTTAGTCGTGGAGCTATTTATGCACTTAAATCTCATGGTTTCAGAGATATTACAATTTGTATTCAAAGACCTGATCATGAAGTACGTGAAGAAATTTTAGATGTTCATTATGTTCGT
The DNA here is from genome assembly GCA_002869315.1 of Marinilabiliales bacterium. Lineage (GTDB taxonomy): Bacteria > Bacteroidota > Bacteroidia > Bacteroidales > F082 > BM524. Next base: position 4,846 of record PKTD01000314.1, read on the forward strand.
ATCCGCGAAGGAAATAAAAACGAAGCCAGACTTGTTACGGTTGAACATGATGGTACCGTACAACCTTTATCTAAATTAATTAACGAATCTGAAATTATAATTAATGGCACTTATCAGGATACAGATAATCCTATCGATTTTGTTACAGAAGATGAAAAAGATTCCATAAAATCGGGAAGTTTAATTATTGACGTTAGTTGCGACGAAGGTATGGGTTTCTATTTTGCTAAGCCTACAACTTTTAAAAACCCAATTCTCAATATCGATAACATCGACTATTATGCAGTTGATAATACGCCAAGTTATTTATGGGAAAGTGCTTCAAGGTCAATATCAGCTGCTCTAATTGTACACTTACAATCGGTTTTAGAGGGAAGTAAAGGTTGGATGGAAAATCCGACAATAAAAGAGGCTATAAATATTCAAGATGGTGTGATAAAGAAAGAGTCTGTTTTAACTTTTCAGAATCGTGTGTCAAATTATCCACATGATCTTATAAAAAGTTAAAAGTCAGAACTTACTAATATTAGAAATTTTCATACTGAAATGGTCAATTGTTTAGCACATTGCTAAAGAAAAACTTGCCTATAACGGTTTGTTTATGAAGCGTTGGGCATTTCAAAGCACTTAATTTTCAGCTTACCTTAAAATTTTATTTATTGCTACCAACTTCATTTTAACTACTGATTGCCCAATGATTTATACACTTTGTTGTGTGTAGTTATTTTGTGATTTCATTATTAATATCCACTAACTTCAATTCTTTATGGTAGTTTTCAATTCTTGAGTGTGCAGTTCCGTCAACTAATAAAATGACTATTAACATTGCAATTGTTGT
>PKTD01000259.1 GCA_002869315.1 Marinilabiliales bacterium
CTGTAGAATGGGCAAAATATGGTATCCGACTAAATGCTATTGCCCCCGGCCCCTTCCCTACCAAAGGTGCATGGGACAGGCTTCTTCCAGGTGAACTAAAAGATGAATTTGATATAAAGAAAAAAGTACCTTTAAAAAGAGTTGGCGAACATCAGGAATTAGCTAATCTGGCTGCATATTTAATGTCTGATTTTTCAGCCTATATCAATGGAGAAGTAATAACAATTGACGGTGGTGAATGGCTTCAGGGAGCAGGAGCATTTAATATGCTTGAAAAAATTCCATCAGAAATGTGGGATATGCTGGAAATGATGATTAGGGCTAAGAAGAATGAGAAATAATTTTTCAGAAAGATCTCTTTACAGCATTCTTCCAATCACTTAATAATAATTCCCGCTTATTGTTTTTCATATTAGGTATAAATTGTTTGCTAAGTTGCCATTTATTTTTCACCTCCTGAATATCATTCCAAAAACCAACATTTAGGCCTGCCATATAAGCAACACCCAATGAAGTAGTTTCTAAAATTTGTGGACGCTGAACTTCTGTATTTAAAATATCGCTTTGAAATTGCATCAAAGTATTGTTTGCCGAAGCACCTCCATCTACTCTTAGTTTATTAATTTTTACACCTATATCTTTTTCCATTGCCGATAATACATCATACGACTGAAATGCAATAGATTCCAATGCGGCCCTTGCTATTTGTGATTTTGTTGTACCCCTGTTTATGCCATATATAAGTCCTTTAGCATCCTGTTTCCAGTATGGGGCGCCCAATCCGGTAAAGGCAGGCACAAAATAAACACCACCATTGTCATCAGATTCAAGTACTAGAGTCTCTACATCCTTTGTCTTTTTAAAAATTTCCAACCCATCTCTAAGCCACTGGATTACAGCACCTCCAACAAAAACGCTTCCCTCAAGCGCATATGTAGTTTTGCCGGAAATATTCCACGCAATAGTACCCAGCATTTTATGATTGGATTTTACAAACTCCTCCCCAGTATTTACCATTAAAAAGCAACCTGTTCCATAAGTGTTTTTTGCCATCCCCTTTTCAACACACATCTGGCCAAACATTGCTGCCTGTTGATCACCCGCAACGGCGGCTATAGGAATTTGTGTATTTAAAATTTTGCCTGCAGTCAGAGCCAAAACCTCATCATTCATTTTAACTTCAGGGAGCATGCTTTTTGGAATGTCGAATAATTTCAACAAATCTTCATCCCAGTTTAAACTGGAAATATTAAAAAGCATTGTTCTGGATGCATTGGTAACATCAGTAACATGCATTTTACCACCACTCAAATTGTAGATTAACCAGGTGTCGACAGTTCCAAAAAGCAAATCGCCTTTATTGGCTTTTGCTCTAGCACCAGGAACATTTTCAAGTATCCAGCGGATTTTTGTTGCAGAAAAATAAGAGTCTATTTCCAGCCCTGTCTTTTCCTTAACCATTTCAGCCAAACCATTTTCAATAAGTTTATTGCAGTAGTCTGATGTACGATGATCCTGCCAAACAATGGCATTATAAACTGGCTTTCCTGTTTTTCTTTCCCATACTATGGTAGTTTCTCGTTGATTTGTAATTCCTGTAGCCACAATGTTTTCAGGAGAAATCCCATATTTTGTGATAACCTCAGTGGCAACCGAGAACTGCGATGACAATATATCAGAAGGATTGTGCTCTACCCAATTGGGCTTGGGAAATAATTGTGGATATTCTTTTTGCGCCATGGCACAAACCTCGCCTTTGTGATTGTAAATTATTGCTCTCGAACTTGTTGTCCCCTGATCTAAACTTAAAATATAAGATTTTTCCATAGCATTATCTATTAACTAAACTGCAACTGCATAATCTCTTAAAGCATCGTTCAATGAGGTTTTATTATCAGTAGATTCCTTTCTCTTACCAATTATCAGTGCACAAGATACATTATATTTTCCGGCAGGAAATTCCTTCTCGTAGGATCCTGGTATTACCACCGAATTTGGTGGCACAAAGCCCTTATATTCAATAGGTTTATCGCCACTTACATCTATAATTTTTGTTGACAAAGTAATCACAACATTTGCCCCTAATACAGCACCCTTTCCAATTCTAACACCTTCAACAACTATACTTCTTGATCCTATAAAACAGTTATCTTCAATGATTACCGGGGCAGCCTGAACAGGTTCTAAAACACCTCCAATTCCTACTCCACCACTAAGATGTACTTCCTTTCCTATCTGTGCGCAGGAACCAACCGTTGCCCAGGTATCAACCATAGTATTACTACCAACATAGGCTCCAATATTCACATATGATGGCATCATTACGACACCTTTATCAACAAAACTACCATAGCGAGCTATGGCATGAGGTACTACCCTAACTTCCTGCTTTGCAAAATCTCTTTTTAACGGGATTTTATCATGAAATTCAAAAATACCTACTTCGGTTGTTTCCATCTTCCTCAAAGGAAAAAACATTATTACAGCTTTTTTTACCCATTCGTTAACTTTCCAACTATCACCAACAGCTTCTGCCACTCTTAACTTACCCTTATCTAAGTTTTCCACAACTTCATAAATGGCCTCTATGGTATTTTGATCCTTTAACAACTCACGGTTTTCCCATGCTTTTTCAACAACTAATTGTATATCGTTCATATGTAAAATTTTCTATTTTAATTATTCGCAATTTCTTTAACATCGAAAGCATCCCTCATGGCATTTCCCAAACTCATAAATGCCAAAACCAAAATTATAATGGCTATTCCTGGTGCTAATGCAAGATAAGCCGAATCCAGTATGATAAAACTATAATATTCCTTTATCATGCTTCCCCATGATGGCATGGGAGGCTGTACTCCTATACCCAGAAAACTTAGTCCGGCTTCTATAAGAATTGCTGCGGCAAAATTAGCTGCTGAAATTACTATAACCGGACTCATTACATTAGGTAGTATATGATTTTTAATTATCCTGAAATTACTGAAACCCAGAGCAAAACCTGCTTCCACAAATTCTTTTTCCTTCAAACTCATAATTTGGCCTCTGACCACTCTTGCAACCTCTACCCACATTGTTAATCCAACAGCAATAAAAACCTGCCAGAAGCCTTTACCAAGTGCAAATGTTATGGCAATTACTAATAACAAGGTAGGAATCGACCATACCACATTAATAAACCACATTATTATTTCATCAAGTTTACCTCCAAAAAAACCTGCTAAAGAACCTAAAAAGATTCCCACCAGCAAGGAAATTGCTACGGAAATGAAGCCTACTGACAAACTTACCCTTGAACCTATTATGAGTCTACTTAATAAATCTCTGCCAAATTGTTCTGTTCCCAAAAGATAAAATCTATTTTTAATATTGTGATTTTCAAACAATTCTCTGGCATCTTTGAGAGAAATCAATTTAGACTAATTAGAAATATTTGAATACGATATTATTTGTTTTTCTTTATTAAAAACAGGCTTACCACCCAGTGGAAATAGGATATCAGCAATATTTATTTTTAGCGTATCAACCTTATCATCAAATAAATTATAAACTACATACTGATTGTTATAATGAAAACTATCAATAGGTATTTCCTGATATTTATTTCGTTGCCCAAAGAGCATTTTTGAAAGCATATTTTTACTTTCAATAATTTCATTCCGCCTAAATTCTATCATTTGCACTTTAAAACCGGGCTTTTGATTACTTATTTCGAGTATCTGTTGATTAGCATATGGACTTGAATCAGGCGTTAATAAATATCCTGAAATTGCGAAAAAAACAAAAATAAATATCCCTAAAAAGGAATACTTCGCCATTGGATTCGACAATAATTTACGCCATGCAATTGCGTTCAACGAACCTGATGGTTGATATTTTTTTCGTTTCCAAAACATTATGTAAAATTAAAAAAAACAAGCTTAGATGGATAATTAAAAAATTGATTTAAAAACAAGCATTTAGTACAAGTTAATACTATTAAATCTTTGGTGGTTTACGCAAATCTTTTTTCTCTGCAGTTATTTTTTTATTTTTAAGTCGCTTTTCTTTAACACCTTTAGGCACTTTCGTTTTTTTTCTTGGTTTTTTAGGTTTCAAAGCCTCTGTTACCAACTTATAAAATTTTTCAACAACTATTTCTTTATTCTTAAACTGACTTCTGGTTTCGCTGGAACTTAAAATCAATGCTCCTTCATTGTTAATTCTGTTGCTAAGATTCTCATTGATAATAATTTTCTCTTCATCAGTCAACACCAACGACTCATCAATATAAAATATCAACTCAACTCTGGTTGACACTTTATTTACATTTTGTCCTCCTGGTCCACCACTGCGACTGCTACGGAAAATTGCTTCACTCCTTAACTGACTGAGCCTCTCTGCTTCCATGCTACGAAAGTAATAAATGATTACTTAAGCATAAAGTGTTGATTGAAAAAGTTATTTTTGCAATATAGAGTTACGAGTTATGGATGTTGCGTTTTTGTTTAATGTATGATTACTTTATAATAACTTATTAAAAATTACCACCAATGACAAGTGACTAGTGACTAATCACAAATCACCTTTAACGAATAACAATTAATAAATGACACCCTTAGCAGAAATATTAAGACCAAACAATCTGGATGAATATATCGGACAGGAGCATTTGGTAGGTAAGGGAGCAATACTCCAGCAGAGTATCACCTCAGGAAGTATTCCGTCGATGATATTATGGGGTCCTCCTGGAGTTGGTAAAACAACCCTTGCGCATATCATTTCACAATCTTTGGACAAAGAGTTTTACACATTAAGTGCTGTAAGTAGTGGAGTTAAGGATGTACGATCTGTTATTAGTCAGGCTGCCATGTTTAATGGAAATGCCATATTGTTTATTGATGAGATACACAGATTCAGTAAATCGCAACAGGATTCATTGTTAAATGCTGTTGAAAAAGGAATCATTACACTAATTGGCGCTACCACAGAAAACCCCTCCTTCGAAGTCATATCTCCTCTTTTATCCAGATGTCAGGTATATATACTAAAGTCGCTGGACAAAGAAAATCTATTAAAACTCATCCATAAAGGCATAGAAAAACTGAAAGAAATCCATGAGATAGATATTAAGCTAAAAGAAAGTGAGGCTCTTATACAGATTTCCGGTGGTGACGCTCGTAAACTTCATAATGCATTGGAACTATTTATTTATCAGAAAAAAGTAAGTTCCAAAAAAATTGTCATTGATAATAAATCAGTTAAAGAAATCATCCAGGAAAACCTGGCAATCTATGACAAAAAA
>PKTD01000050.1 GCA_002869315.1 Marinilabiliales bacterium
GGAAAACCAGTAACTGTAAATCAGGGTGTTAGTTTTATGCTTGCAGATATGGCTGTGGAAATAGAAGCAGCACGTTTATTAACGTGGAACGCAGCATGGGCATACGATAATGGTCAGAAAACAGCAAACCTTTTATCTGCTATGGCTAAATTATATGCATCCGATATAGGAATGAAAGTTACTACCGATGCTGTTCAGGTAATGGCAGGAGAGGGGTATTCAGAAGATTTCCTTGTGGAGAAAATGATGCGTGACGCAAAACTTTGTCAGATTTATGAGGGCACCAACCAGGTGCAAAGAGTTGTAATTGGAAAAGGTATTCTTAAATAGATATAGATTCAGAAATTTTATAAAAAGCCGTCTTGCATATAGCAAGATGGCTTTTTATTTTTCGACTAATTTGATAACCAACCATTTTATTAAAATTATTGTCAATATTAGTGTAAAAAAAAGCTAGAGCAACAAAAATTTTTAATTTGATTAGTTCATAAAAAACATTATTTTTGGTTTGTTTTGATGATATAAGTTCTAAGAAGGATTAACTAATATTCTCCTTAAACATTAAATATTAAATAAGCAATTAATAATCAACGAATTAATTTGACATTACCGGATCAATTAATATAAATCATATGAAAAGAATTTTACTTCTCATTTCATTATCACTTTTAATTTGGCAATTAAATGCTCAGCAACAAGCAAATAATTGGTATTTTGGAGAGAACGCAGGACTTGCTTTTGGAAGTGGAACTCCTGTGGCACAGTTAAATGGTGCACTAAACACCATGGAAGGATGCTCATCTATTTCAACAGAAAATGGAGCATTAAGGTTTTATACAGATGGTATAACAGTTTGGAACCGGGATCATATTCCAATGCCCAATGGCTTTGGTTTACTTGGGGACCCATCCAGTACGCAATCTGGTATAATTGTACCAAAACCAGCAAGTGACAATTTTTATTACATTTTTACCATTGATGACGTTGCCAATGGCAATGGAGGATCAAAAGGAATAAACTACAGTTTGGTGGATATGAATCTTCAAAACTGGAAAGGAGATGTTGTTGATACGGAAAAAAATATTAATCTTACTACTCCAATGTGTGAGAAAGTTACCGCTGTTGGTCATGCCAATGGTTTCGATACATGGGTGATAACCCAGAAATGGAATACCAATGATATTTATGCCTATCTTATTACAAATGAGGGTGTCAATCAAACTCCTGTTGTAAGTCATGCAGGAATGGTAATCACAGGAGATATAGATAATGCAAAGGGATATATGAAGGTTTCTCCAAATGGAGAGGTCCTGGCAAAAGGAAATGCTGGATTGCATACTGTTGAAATATTTGACTTTAATAATGCATCCGGACAAGTTTCTAATGCACGAACAATTCCTGGTATTGCAGGAGAACCATATGGTATTGAATTTTCACCTGACAGTAAACTTCTTTATGTAAATACCTGGAAAAATAATGGCGGCAAATTTCTTTATCAATATAATTTGGAAGCAGGAACCATTGATGATATTATTGCTTCTAAATATATTGTAGCCAGCGGAACAGAAGGTGCTTTGCAGATTGCACCTGATAACAGGATTTATGTTGCCATGAGAGGTAGCGGTAACCTTTCAAGAATTAATCAGCCCAATGAAATTGGTGCCGATTGTGGATTTGAATATGGTACAATAAGTTTGGGGGGCAGAACTTGTTCATGGGGATTACCTCCTTTCATACAGTCGTTTTTCTCCTTTAATGCAGGATTCTATAATGATAAGCCATGCTTAGGAGTTCCAACACAGTTTTATGAAAATTCATCCCAGGAGCCAGATTCTGTATTATGGAACTTTGGGGATGCTGGATCAGGTGATGATAATACTTCCACTGAATTTGACCCCCTACATCTGTTTTCAGGTACTGGATTGTATCCGGTTCGACTAATTGTATGGATAGAGGGAATTGAAATAGAGGTAAGTCATCTGGTTATTGTTGGGAACAAGCCTCCAGTTGATCTTGGCGCTGATACCAGTTTTTGTAGTGGTGAAACCTATACTCTGGATGCAGGTCCCGATTTCGATACTTATGAATGGGGTACAGGTGAAGATACCAGAACCATTACTGTTGATGAAACAGGAACATATTGGGTTACAGTAACTGTTGATGAAAACTGTTCAAACTCTGATACAGTAACAGTTGTATTTCATGATAATCCGATTTCTGAGGCCGGTAGTAACCAATTAATCGAGATAGGAACTACAACTAATCTTGAAGGCGGAGCTTCGAGCGGAGCACCACCATACGCTTACTTCTGGTCACCGGAAGCACAACTTGTACAAAGTGATATTCCTAATCCTGAAACAGTTCCTTTATTTACTCCACAGGAATACAACTTATATGTTACCGATGCCAATAATTGTGTTTCGGAATATGATAACGTATTAGTAAATGTTTATGAACCTGGCGAAGACTTAGCAGCCTTTGCATGGATTGATAAAGATACAATCTGTTACGGTGAGCAGGTAAATGTGTCGGCAAATGCTACTGGTGGGGAGCCAGGATATGATTTTACGTGGACCTCTACAAATACTGGCTTCACATCAAATAGTTCTGATTTTTCTGATACACCTGCTGTTAGTACGACTTATGAGCTAAGTGTTGAAGATTCAGAAGGCTCCATATTCCTAGCATCTGTTAGTATTGTGGTTCACCAGTTGCCTGAAGTTGATCTAATTCCTGCTGGTTTTGATTTATACGGACCTGATACTATCAGAGTTTGTGTACGCGATTCCGTTATGCTCGATGCCGGAACTGATGATGACCCTTTGGGAACTGTATATAGTTGGGAGCCATCAAACTTATATGATAGGTATCTATTGGCTAAAACATCAGGAAGTTGGATAGATTTTCAGACCCATGGAGTAGAGGTAACTAATGGTTTATCAGGATGTTCCAATGCAGGCGAAATTACTATTTTCTTTGATTTTAATGAGTGCGCAATTGGAATTGAGGAAGAAGCTGATGAGCAAATAGAAGTTGTTGGTATTCAGCCAAATCCTAATAACGGAACTTTTAATCTAGAGTTTAATGAAGTTGTTGAAAATGCAGAACTTTCAATAATGGATATAAGGGGTCAAATGATTTTCAATAAAAAATTCAACAGATCCATTCAAAAGGGTGAAGTGCTGAATTTTAATATCGATTTCCCCGAAAAAGGACTTTATTTTGTGAGTTTCAAATCTGATACAAAGCACTTTGCCAGTAAATTGATAGTTAGATAAACCTATCTTCAATAATTACATTCCAACTATCTGTCGATTAATTTAACTTTGCAGAACAAAATAAATTAATCGAAGTTAATTATTCATTGATGGCTGAAAATAAACAAACCAGCAAATTTGAAACTTCAAATGTAGTATTGGTATCTGTTACCCATATGCTACATGATATCTATTCTTCATTTTTGGCGCCCTTAAGACCTTTATTAATAGAAAAGTTTGGAATAGGCCTGGCATTGGCCTCTGTATGGGATATAATTATGCGTATTCCATGGTTTCTGAATCCCTTAATAGGAATAATTGCCGAGAAAACTGCTGCACGATATTTTGTAATAGTTACACCTGCAATTACTGCAATATCAATGAGTTTACTGGGTGTGGCACCATCATTTACCATTGTCTCTATACTCCTGTTTGTTATGGGCATAAGTGGTGCTTTTTTCCATGTACCATCGCCGGTAATGATAAAGCGACTTTCTGGTAGATTTACAGGAAGGGGAATGAGTTTTTTTATGTTTGGCGGAGAAATGGCCAGAACATTAGGTCCACTTATAATTACAGCCGCAGTTTCAGTATGGGGTTTGGAAGGAACATGGAAGTTGATACCTTTTGGACTGGTTGCTTCATTTATTTTATTCCTGAAACTTCGAAAAATAGAAATATCATCTGATTTCCATAAAAGGGCAGGAGAGAAGCCAGCCTATATGTCTACCTTGAGAAGTTATTTACCATTTTTTCTAATATTAATAGGTATTACGCTTTTCAGGGCAATAATGAAATCGGGATTAACAGCATTTTTACCAACATATTTTTATATTGAAAAAGGGGAGAGCCTTTGGTTTGCAAATTCTGCTCTGGCAGTATTTCAACTGGCTGGTGCAGTGGGAACTATATTGGCGGGTAGTATTTCAGATAAATTGGGTCGTAAGACTACATTGCTGATTATTAGTATTTTATCTCCTATCTTAATGTTTCTTTTTATCAATTCAAGCGGATATTTAAGTTTTGGATTTTTATTATTATTAGGAGTTTTTGTATTTGCACCTGGACCCGTACTAATGGCTCTGGTACAGGATGTTTCCCAAAAGTTGCCCGTATTTATGAATAGTATATATATGACAATAAGTTTTGTGTCATCAGCAATATCTGTTTTCTTTGCAGGTGTTTTGGGAGATTGGATAGGCCTGGATAAAACATATTTGATATCATCATTTTTAGCCCTGGGAGCAATTCCATTTGTTCTGCTTCTGAAAAAAAGAAAGGATTAATTATGAAATTTAATGAAGAAACATTTGAATATTTAAATCCTGAGGATTACGGAATAAATAAGAGACAAAAAATTATTAGAGTTTCTGACGATGAGATTGGGATTGTTAAGTTGCGTAAATCACGTATTATTATGAAGGACGGTAAACAGATTATTCAAATTAGTGAAGCAATAAAATCCAAAAATAGTATGCTTAAAGTAAATTTGATTATAAGTGGTCCAATATGCAGTAAAACAACTAAATACCTTAATGAAAATAATATAAATATTATTTGTATAGACTAATAATAATGTCAGGAACAATCAGAAAAAATATTCAAATAGGTCAGCATGTATCTGTTATATTAAAAAAAGATCAACGAAGCGGCGAACTTACAGAGGGATTTGTAAAACGGATACTTACTAACTCACCGAAGCATCATCATGGTATTAAAGTTATGCTTGAGGATGGTCAGGTTGGAAGAGTCAAGGAAATACATGACGAAGAGTTATAAAATCTAATGATCTATATATTAAGGATATAACACACAGTCTTCTGTCCTATAATTAATATTATGTTAAATAGAATTATAAATATATCCAGTCCTTGAAAGGAACTACATGCCCTATTCAAAGCTTGCACTTTTGTTTTTTAATGATGTGAAATTTAGTTTGCATAAAAAAAGGGATGAAAACGTATTCACCCCTTTCTATATTATAAAACTTAAATCTATTTATTATTTAGTTCTTTAAGTTTATCA
>PKTD01000286.1 GCA_002869315.1 Marinilabiliales bacterium
ATAACACTAACAACCGATACAAATTCATATGTTAAAGGACTAAAAGTTAAAGGAAGCAAAGAAAATGAGGCCTTTTTTAGTTATGTAAAATATAACGAAAATATTTTTAGAGAAAGTAAAAAATTGAGTGAACAACTAAAAAACCTTGAGCTGCCTAAATCTGAAAAAGATAAAATTTTAAGGAAATTAGATTCATTGAATAAAAAGTCTATTGAATATAAATTGAATTTAATTGATTCGAAGCCGGATTTATTTGTGTCAAAACTTCTTGCCTCTATGCAGGACGTTCTTATTCCAGATTCGATAAACAAATCACAGGATAGCGCCAGAATATATAGATATTATAAAAACCATTATTGGGATAATCTAGACCTTTCCGATTCAAGATTTATAAGGACTCAAATGCTGGACAAAAAATTAACTGAATATTTTGAAAGATTGGTATTGTTTCAACCTGACACTATAATCAACAACATCGACCTTCTTATAAAAAAAGCAATTGGATCGGAGGAAAATTACAGTTATTTGTTATGGTATTTTATTAGAGAATACCAAAACCCCAAGTATATGGGTTTCGACAAGGTGTTTGTACATTTGGTGGAAAATTACTTTGATAACCCAGATTATAAAATAACTAATAATACAGAGTCAGTTAAAGAAACCTTGGTTGAAAGATCCGACAAAATAAAACCTTTACTTTTGGGTAAAAATGCTCCAAACCTCATATTAATTGATACCAGTGGAAATTATACCTCGTTTGAAACAATAGAAAACAAGTATTTATTAATCATGTTTTATGATTACGAATGCGGAATCTGCAAAAGCGAAATCAAATATATTATTGATAACCAGCAAACTTGGAAGTACGATATAGGAATATATGCTGTTAATGTTAATGGCGATCTAGACAAATGGAAAGAGTTTATCACGGAACACAAAATTGAATCATGGAATAATGTAAATGGAACCAGAAGCGTCACGGCCGATTTCCATGATATTTACGATATCTATGGAACACCTGTATTGTATTTATTAAATTCTGAACGAAAGATTATTGCAAAAAGGATGGGGGCTGAACAAATAATATCAATAATTGAAAGGTTTGAAAAATCTGAAAGCAACAATCAATAATATTGAAAGTGTGGGACATACTGGATTCGAACCAGTGACCCCCGCCCTGTCAAGGCGATGCTCTAAACCAACTGAGCTAATGTCCCAGAAAAATCAGCGCAAAATTATCATTTTTTCAGATTCGAAATATATTTAAATCAACATTCAAATATTTTAAATAAAGTTTATGAAAATAATTAGGCTAATAATTGTAAGTATTGTGATGGTTACTACAACTTTATCCATTGCTCAGGAAGAAAAAAAGAAAATTAATCTGGAAGAAATTTGGAAGTATTATAAATTTTACCCTAAAAATATTTCAGGCATGCATTCATTGAGTGATGGTATCCATTATACATCACTGAAAAATGGATCTTTAGTTGTTTATGATTATAAAAATGGAGACTCAATTGGCACTCTAATCAATGGCAGCAAACTTATATCTGAAGGAATGGAAAAACCAATAAAACTAAGGTCATTCAGCACAAATGATACTGAAAATTTATTTCTTATTCCTACTAAAACCGAAAATATTTACCGACACTCATCAAAATCCGAATTTTATATCTGGGATAAAAACTCACAGAAACTTAGCCCATTATCTACTGGTAAACAGCGACTTGCTGATTTTTCACCAAAACAGAATAAAGTTGCCTTTGTGAGGGATAATAATATATTTATCAAAGATTTAGAAACTGGTACAGAAACACAAATAACTGCTGATGGAAAAAATAACTCAATAATAAACGGTACATGTGATTGGGTTTATGAAGAAGAGTTTGGCTTTACAAAGGGATTTTATTGGTCGCCAAAAGGAACGAAAATAGCCTTTTATAAATTTAACGAGAGTAAAGTTAAAGAGTATTTTTTAACTTTTTATGGTAAATTGTATCCTAAAGAATACCGATATAAGTATCCCAAAGCTGGAGAAGAAAATTCATTAGTTGACATATATGTTTATGATCTTGAAAATGGAAAAACAACTAAAATGGATATAGGTCCTGAAACTGACCAGTATATACCAAGAATAAAATGGTCGAACAATGATAATTATTTAGCGATTGAAAGATTGAATAGGCTTCAAAATCATTTGGATATTTTACTGGCTGATGCAATAAGTGGAGAGTCTTCCATAATTTACAAAGAAGATAATGATTATTATATTGATATCACCGATGATTTAACTTTCGTTGATGATGACAAATTTATTATAAGTTCTGAGAAGGATGGAAATAACCACCTATACTTATATAATATTGATGGTTCATTAATAAGGCAACTTACTGAAGGTGAATGGGATATCACTAAAGTATATGGTTATGATAAACATAAAAAGAGGGTTTATTATCAGTGTGCAAAATCAAGTCCTTTAAACCGAGACATTTATTATGCTAACTTAAAGGGCAAGTCTACTAAAATCTCAACTCAAACAGGTACAAATGATGCCGATTTCAGCAAGAATTTTAAATATTTTATTGGAAGATTTTCATCTTCTTATCAAGCACCTATTATTAGTGTAAACAACTCGAATGGAAAATTGGTAAGGGTACTAGAAGACAATGGAGTATTTATGAATATGATCAGTGAATATGATTTAAGTAAAAAAGAATTCTTTACAATTGAGTCACCAGAGTTCAAACTTCCAGATTCAACGGTTGTAAATTTGAATGCATGGCGAATCCTTCCGCCAGACTTTGATAAAAACAAAAAATATCCGGTATTGCTAACAATATATGGAGGTCCTGGTTCTCAGGAGGTAACAAATAGTTGGGGTTATTTTGATTATTTCTGGCACCAAATGCTGGCACAAAATGGAATAATTGTTATTTCAGTGGATAATAGAGGAACAGGAGCCAGAGGAGAATTATTTAAGAAAATGACTCAAAAGCAACTTGGAAAATATGAAACTCTGGATTATATAGAGGTTGCAAAATATATGGGCTCTTTACCTTATGTTGACAAAGATAAGATTGCCATATTCGGCTGGAGTTATGGTGGGTTTATGGCAAGTAATGCACTATTTCAGGGCTCCGACTATTTCAGCACAGGAATTGCTGTGGCCCCTGTGACCAATTGGAGATATTACGATAACATATATACAGAGAGGTTTATGGTTAAGCCACAAGATAATGCTGAGGGTTATGATAATAATTCCCCAATTAATCACGTGGAAAAATTAAAAGGGAACTACCTGCTTATTCATGGAAGCACAGATGATAACGTCCATTTTCAAAATACTATGGATTTAATTAGCGCATTAGTTGCAGCAGATAAACAATTCGATCTAATGGTATATCCCAATAAAAACCACAGTATTTATGGTGGTAACACAAGGTTTCATCTGTACACAAAGATGACAAACTTCCTTTTTAAACACTTAAATTAAAAAAATTTGCAGCAATTATATTTTATAGTATCTTTGCCGCCCGATAATTAGATATATTTTTTAACATTAATCGAAAGGATTAGGTATTTACCATGATTATTATTCCTATTAAAGAAGGCGAAAATATTGACAGAGCCTTAAAAAGATTCAAACGAAAATTTGAGAAAACAGGTGCAATGAAAGAACTCAGAGCACGTCAGAGGTTTACAAAACCATCTATTGTCAAAAGAGAACAGAATCTTAAGGCAATTTATGTTCAAAAGCTTCGTCAAGCTGAACAGGGTTAATATAACCCAATTTAGGAATTTTTAAGGAAGAAATTTTGAACCTGATAGTTTTTTAACTATATTTGGTTCAGGATTTCTTCTTTTTTTATGGAAATAAAAAACTACTGTCAATACATAGAATCGGAAAAACGATTTTCACCACATACTATTTCTGCGTATAAAAATGACCTTTCAGAATTTAGCACATTTCTGAATGAGCAATTTGAAATTGCAAATATCAACTTAACAACTGCAGAAATGATTCGTTCCTGGATTGTTTACTTGTTAGATTCTGGTTTAAACTCCACAAGTATTAACAGAAAAATAAGTACCCTAAGATCATTTTTTAGGTATCAATTAAGCAGAAGAAACATTACTAAGAATCCAGCCATTCAAATTACTGCCGTTAAACAATCTGAAAGATTACCAAAAAGTATAAACGAAGATTCACTTAATGTATTATTTGATTCTTTTAATCCAAAAAACTTTAAAGAATCTAGGGATGGTTTGGTATTGGAGTTATTATATAATACAGGCATGCGACTAAGCGAATTAATTTCTCTTAAGGACGGCTCCATAAACAAAAACTTAAATACTGTTAAAGTAAAAGGAAAGCGAAATAAAGAAAGGTTGATACCGTTAAGTGAAAAAACACTCATGAGTATTAATAATTATATCAGTTTAAGATCTAAAGAGTTTGAAACAACTGACGACTGGTTAATTGTTACCGATAGTGGCAAAAAGGCATATCCTAAAATGATATACAGAATAGTAAATGATATTTTACTAAACATAACGAATGGCAAAAGGAGTCCGCATACATTAAGACACAGTTTTGCCACTCATATGCTAAATAATGGCGCTAATCTTAATTCCATAAAAGAGTTATTAGGCCATTCCAGCTTGGCAGCTACACAAGTATATACTCATAACACAATTGAACAATTAAAAACTATATATTCTAAAGCCCATCCAAGGGCAAAATTTTAAAAAAGGAGGTTGATATGAAAGTAAACATTAATGCAGTTCAGTTTAAAGCAGACAAAAAACTTGAAAACTTCATTGAAAAGAAGGTTGGAAAGCTAATTGGACTTTATGATGGTGTAATTGGAACTGAAGTTACGCTTCGAGTTGAAAAATCTGAGGCCAAAAACAATAAAATTTCAGAAATTCGAATAGAAGTTAAGGGCCCGGATCTATATGCAAAAAAGCAAAGCGATTCCTTTGAAAGTGCTACCGATACTGCGATTGACGCTCTTAAAAAACAATTAGAAAAGTACAAAGAAAAGTTAAAAAAATAATTTTTAGTTTTTTTTTACTTTTTCTTTGGTAAATAAAAAATTAGTATCTATTTTTGCAGACCTTTTTGAGAGGAGAGGTCTGCTTTTAATTTCAGGCCTGAGTTCATAGATTGATGAAAACACAAAATCGGGTAATAAACCGATTTTAGAAATTGATAAACGCCAGCATAGCTCAGTTGGCCAGAGCAGCTGATTTGTAATCAGCCGGTCG
>PKTD01000303.1 GCA_002869315.1 Marinilabiliales bacterium
AATAGATATTTCATTTCTTAAAAAAGGATTTTATTTATTGGATATTAAGTGCGAACAAGGGAAATCGTTTAAGAAAAAGTTGATTAAAAGATAAGCACTAATTTCCTAAATTTACATCAGGATAAATGATATATTTCCTCAAAGAAATAATGTCTTTTAAAAGAATTAGATATTTAACAATTTAGGTAATATAAATAGTTGACGCAGTAATTTTAAACTATAAGAAAACATCAAGATTTATGAAATTCATTTACTACATAAAAAATAAATTAGAATTCATTACTCTGATTGTTTTTATTGCCTGTTCTTTTTCATCTGCCAAAGCACAATATACAATTAATGATGTATTTGGTGATTTACAGGAATGCGACACCATGACCAGAAGTATTTACATTGTTTGGTGGGATAAAGATTTTGATTATGGCGCTCAGGTGGATGTGCTTCTCGACAGTATGATAAGTTATCGTAATACATGTCTTGATAGCATGGCAATGATGGATCCTCCAAATACTATTGATGGATATTACTACAATGTGTATATACATACTCCCGGAAATAGTGAGGGATATTTTTACAATTATAATTGGGGAAACGGTCAGGGAACGGATTATAATGGCTATCCTTTTTTAACATTGCCAAATGGTGTACTTTCCGACTGGCTGAATAACGCCCATGAAACCTTTCATATTTTTCAATACAATGCAAATGCACCGGGTTTTGCTTATTCAGGAGACAGTCAATGGTATATAGAAGCCTCCGCAAATTGGTTTGCAGCGAAACAAAACATCACTGAAAACAGGGCTTTTGTTGAAGCCGAAAGCCTTGTAAGACTCCCTCACATACCCCTTTGGTTGAGTTACGATAACTTTCCTCCTACCTACCCTTCCAACTGGCAACGTTATGTGCATCAATATGCCCTTGCATTGTTGTTATATTATTTTACCGAAGAGGCCGGTGTTTCTGAAGATATTATTACTTCAGGAATGTATAGCGGAACCGAAGAAATGCCACAGGAATATATGTTTAATCTTATTGGAGCAAGCGATTACAGGCAATATTTTATCGACTGGGCAGCACATATGACCAATGATTTTGATTTTATTTCTGCCGAGCAAGCGGCCACTAACCTGAATGAATGGAATAACTATGCTGATCCTTTAGACGATAACGAATATATCGCCATTTACAATGATGAAGGTACTGATGGTTGGATAAGTCCTGATGATGATAAGATTACTAATGCATGGTCATTCAATACTGTCAAGATATCGAACAGCAATGCTAAAACTTACACCTTTGAGATAAATGGGGATCCAAGCGGAAGTTATGGTGACGATGCCTATTTCCAGGGAAAGGTAATAGTTCAAAACAGTAATGATGGCGCAAGTTTTTACGATCTTATTATGATCAACGACATAGAGGGTTCTCTGAGTTTGAATGTGAGTGAGCAGGATACTACTATGTATTTTATAATTTGTTCTATGCCGGAAGTGTTTCAGGACACCAACGAGGATTTTCAATTATTCCCCTACGAAATGAAAATTAGCGTGGATAATACTACAGAAATAACAGAAATTGAAAGTTCTTCATCACAAGAGGAAATAGCAAGATACAATATTTTGGGGCAAAAAATAGATAAAAATACTGCCGGATTTCAGATAATATTATTTGATGATGGAACTACAAAAAAAGTGTTTTCAAAAGGGAATTAATAAGAGTAAACCCTTTTTATTTGTCGTATAGATAGGACCAAGGTTTGTTCTTTGCAAAAGTTAATCCTGCTTTTCATTTTTTTAGTTTTCGACTGATTATTAATATTTATTCAGTGCCTGCCGAATAAAGGACTTAAACAACACAATTAAGAATATTTATAGAAATATATCCGGAAAAATATAAAAGAAATAATCCATAATTTCCCTAAATTTACATCAAATCAAAAACCTCTATCTGCTTGTTTTTAAAACATCAGTATATTGGTATAAATGGTGATAATTAATGCTTTATAAAACTGTCTTTCATGGTGAATAAAACACTATATATTTTATTTCTTATGTCGATTTCTTTGCAATTTGCTAATGGACAAAAATTAGTTATTCCAGAAAATTACTCAATAATAGATTCCATTTCTGGCGACCTGGATAACGACTCGATAAATGAATTAGTTATTGCTTTTAACACTACTCCTGAATACGAAATGGAAAGTGTTATACGAGAATTAATAATTTATAAACTCGAAAACAATAAATGGACAGTATGGAAAAAGTCGAGTCAGGCTCTTTATGCTAGTCTGGATGGCGGCATGATGGGAGATCCTTTTGGGGAAATGGAAATTAAAAATGGAATTATACATATTAGCCACAATGGAGGAAGTAGTTGGAAATGGAGGATTACAGATAAGTATCGTTTTCAAGATGGCGAATTTTACCTGATAGGTTTTACGAGTTTTAGCGGAAAACCCTGTGAATATTGGGAAGATTTTGATTTTAACCTGTCCACAGGAAAGATGATTTTCAATAAGGAGTTTGAAGACTGTGAGTCAGAAGATCAGAAGACTGACAAAAAAGAGAACGAAACTCTCTACGAAAAAGGATTGAAAATTACATTGCAGAACAGACAAGAAAAGGAAATTAAAATAACAAGCCCAAAATACGGACACGAAATTTATATCGCTATCGGAAAGGAATAAAAAAATCAAGAGCAATAACTATACAAAATGAAAGCATATATAACCAAACAATTTGGCTCACCAGAAGTATTAACACTCACAGAAACTGATAAGCCCAAACCAAAGGCCAATGAGTTATTAATAAAAGTGATGGCAAGCACGGTAAATGCAGCCGATTGTAATTTACGCGGACAAACATATATTCCCAGCGGGATGGGTTTTTTGGCAAAACTAATTCTGGGTTTTAAAAAACCTAAAACTGCTGTTCAGGGTAGTGTTTTTGCAGGAGAGGTTGTGGAAACAGGCAATAAAACTAAGGAATTTAAAGTAGGAGATAAAGTTTATGGTACAGGATCCCATTTAGGAGGATATGGTGAGTATATATGTAGGCCTGAAACCGGAGCCATTTCAATTATTCCTGAAAATTTGAACTTTGAAGAAGCGGCATCTGTTCCTTATGGAGCCCTTACAGCCTTGTACTTTTTAAAGGATTTGGCCAATATTCAAAAAAATCAAAAAGTTCTTATTAAAGGTGCTGCAGGAGGTGTGGGCACTTATGCAATACAATTGGCAAAGTATTTCGGAGCAGAAGTTACTGCTGTTTGCAGTTCTAAAAATGTTGATTTTGTAAAGTCGCTCGGAGCACACAAAGTTATCGATTATAATAAAGAGGATTTTTCAGAAAGCGAAGAGAAGTGGGATGTGATAGTTGATATAGTAGTAAAAAAGACCTCCTTTAAAAAGTATAAAAACTCTTTGAATCCAAATGGCTACTATCTTGCTATTGCCGGAGGAATTACCGACATGCTGCAAATGCTAAAAACCTCATTTATAGGTAGTAAAAAAGTGAAATTCGGTGGTGGCGAATCATGTGAAAAAAGAAGTAATCTCGACTTTATTTCATCATTGCTTCAGGAAACGAAAATAATACCTGTAGTGGATAAGGTGTTTCCTTTTGAGGAAATGGTGGAAGCACATAGGTATGCGGAATCGGGAAGTAAAAAAGGAAATATCGCTATTACTATACAATAGTTTGAAAAATATCAAAAACAGATGGGTTAGTGCAGTATTTTTTTCGGCCATTAACCTCAACTCCATAAAAGCGAAAAGCCTCTTTTCCATGTATTTGGCAAAGGGGCTTTAATCGGGAAGAGGCCTGATAACAAAATTGCTTAACTTATTTTTATCAGGCCTCTTTTATATATGGAGTTTACTTATTTGCTATAAAATTTGTACTGTCTGCAGTTTGTGAAACAACTAAATGAGTATTGAATGGGATGTCTTCCACAAATGCTTCTTCTTCCAAATCAAAATCTTTTGCCATTGCTATTTCAAATAATTTCTCTGAGGCAATTTCATAAGTATTGAAAGGAATATCATCAATATTTTCTTCAGTCAGAGTGAAATCTTTATTTAGTGCATTTTCTAAAACCATCTGCTTAGCTACTTTTTCTGTGCTGAAAGGAATATCATTTATGTAATTCTCTTTTTCCAATCCATTTGCAAACATGCTTGTAGTTAAAATTAGTGCTGCTAGAATTGCGATTGTTGATTTAGTTAAAGTTTTCATCTCTATATTTTTTTTAATTGTTTCTGTAATTTTTCAGCAAATATATGGCGACCTATGAGGGTGGAGAAGGCAAAATAGGTGAATGGAATATTTTAGTCGGTGAATGGGGGAAGATTAGTTAATAATGAAAAACTAAAAGTGAAAAACTTGCCTGCAAATGCTGGAGTTCATAGAGTTATTGGTTGGGCTAAAGAAAAAAGTTATATGTGATGTACCGAGGCTTATGGATTCCTTAAAAAGAATAGGAATGAAATTTTATGTCATCTCGAACTCGCCTCAAGCGAGGGAGAGATCTCCGAAACGTTTTTGAAATTTATCAGTCATCGTTCCTCTTCCTTCGACATTATGGAGTTCATCGAGTTATAAGTGCTCAAAAGTTATAATTAAGAGTTATGTCTCAAGGCCTAGGGAATGAAAGTCGCAGATTAATTATCAAACTTAAGCAGAAGATAATTTGTTTAAATTAGCGCTGCGCTAACAGCACAAATGCCTATAATTAGAAATTTAATAATACACCAAAAATGTTATCAATGAAACACATTAAAAAGTTCTTAAGTTCCTTTAAAATTATTGTTTTTATTATAGTTTTATCTTTTGCTACTAATACAATAGGACAAATAAAATGGACAAGTGATGGGAATTCATATTATAAAGTAGAGGACGGTCAACTTGTTACTTATACTCTCCCCGACTATGATGTTAAAACCATAATTTCAAAGGAGAAACTTATACCCAATGGAAAATCAAAACCTATTAAAATTAGCCATTTTTCTTTATCAACTGATCAGCAAAAAGTATTACTCTATACCAATACTAAAAGGGTATGGCGACTAAATACCAAAGGCGACTATTGGGTTTTCGATTTAAATACAAATACCCTAAAACAAATGTGTAAGGGCCTAGCTCCTTCATCACTGATGTTTGCAAAATT
>PKTD01000040.1 GCA_002869315.1 Marinilabiliales bacterium
AAACAGGATGATGTCTTCATTTTTGGTCAATTCGTTTAAAACTGCTTTCATGCGTTCCTCAAACTGACCACGATATTTTGTACCGGCTACTAAAGAAGCCAGGTCGAGAGTGATTATACGCTTATTAAATAGCGCCCTGGAAACCTTTCTCTCTATAATTCTCAATGCTAGTCCTTCGGCTATAGCAGATTTACCAACACCCGGTTCTCCAATTAATATTGGATTATTCTTTTTTCTCCTGCTCAATACCTGAGCTATTCTTTGTAATTCCTTTTCTCTACCAACAATTGGGTCAAGACGCCCTTCTTCAGCAAACTTTGTTAAATCTCTTCCAAAATTATCCAGTACAGGGGTTTTAGATTTTGTCGCTCCTGCTTGCTTCTGAGATCTTCCAAAACTACCTCCGCCTTGAGGTGGCATTGATTCTTCTTCTTCAGGATCCTGAGTTGAAGAACTTGGTTGTATTAGATCAGGATATTCATCTTTTTCCTTTTTTATGGATGATAATTCCTGTTTAAAGTTTGTATAATCTACGCCCATACTATTTAATTTTGAAGTGGCTATATTATTATCATCTTTCAGAATTGCTAGCAAAAGATGCTCAGTACCAATAAGTTCACTATTAAAAACCCTGGCTTCCAAATAAGTCAGTTTTAATGCTTTTTCTGCTTGTTTTACCAAAGGTATATTTTCACTACTAATGCTATTACCTTTTGGGTTTTTAACGCTTTCTTCAATTTCCTTTTTACATTTCTCGATTTCTACACCAAAAAACTTAAGAAGTTGCACTGCCATTCCGTTGCCTTCTCTAATAATACCAAGCAACAAATGCTCCAGTCCGATATAATTATTTCCCAGCCTAACCGCTTCCTCTCTGCTGTAAGAGAGAACATCTTTAACCCGCTTAGAAAATTTAGCTTCCATATAATTTATAATTATTTGTTGCAAAACTACATAATACTAGATTACAAGCCTGCAATTTTTATGATATTCATAACAATTTTTGTTTATCAAAAATAGCAATCACAAAAACTGTGCAATTTTTTTTGCCTGGGTTTTGTTAACAATTAACTGTTAAAATAAATCGTGTTATGGTTGATAATTAAACAAGGTTTATTGGTGTAAAATTGTTATTTTTGCCACCTATATAATATAAAGACAAATCATACAATTTTTTTATGGAGAATGTTTTCGAAGGTGAAAGAATAATAAAGGTTAATATTGAGAATCAGATGAAGGCTGCCTATATCGATTATTCGATGTCGGTAATAGTATCCAGGGCACTTCCTGATGTAAGAGATGGATTAAAACCTGTTCATAGAAGAGTACTTTTTGGTATGCATGAACTGGGTGTTTTTTCTAACCGACCATATAAAAAATCAGCTAGAATAGTAGGAGAGGTTCTGGGTAAGTACCATCCACATGGTGATACCTCAGTATATGATTCAATGGTTCGTATGGCACAAGATTGGTCATTAAGATATCCATTGGTAGAAGGTCAGGGAAACTTTGGTTCCATTGATGGTGATAATGCTGCTGCAATGCGTTATACAGAGGCGAGACTTAGAAAGATTGCCGAAGAAATGCTTGTAGATATTGATAAAAATACTGTAGATCACCAGTATAACTTCGATGATAGTTTAAAAGAACCCACAGTACTACCTACTCAAATACCGAATTTATTAATTAATGGAGCATCGGGTATTGCAGTAGGTATGGCTACTAATATGCCTCCACATAATTTATCGCAAGTAATTGATGCTACCACTGCCTATATTGAAGATAATGAAATAAGTGTTAGTGATTTAGGGAAAATTGTACAGGCACCCGACTTCCCAACAGGAGGTATTATTTATGGTTATGAAGGAGTAATTAGTGCTTTCGAAACGGGAAGAGGCCGTGTGATGATGCGGGGAGAACTGACTGTTGAAGAAGGAAGTAATGGAAGAGAACGTATCATAGCCACTTCCATACCTTATCAGGTTAATAAGGCGGAAATGATTAGAAAAACTGCCGACATTGTTAATGAAAAGCGTCTAGAGGGAATTTCTGATATTAACGATGAATCTGACAGAAATGGTATGAGAATAGTTTATGACTTGAAGAAAGATGCTATCCCAAGCATTGTAATGAACAAGTTATATCAACTGACTGCTTTACAAACTTCATTTAGCGTAAATAATGTTGCCCTGGTAAACGGACGTCCAAGAACTCTGAATTTAAAGGAAATGATTCATTACTTTGTGGAACATCGCCATGAAGTTGTGGTTCGTCGTACAGAATACGATCTTGCGGAAGCAAAGAAAAAGGCACATGTATTAGAGGGATTATTAATCGCTCTGGATAATCTTGATGAGGTAATTAAACTCATCAGAGCATCCAAAACTCCTGAAGAAGCCCGAAACGGATTGATGGAAACCTTTGAACTTTCCGAAATTCAGGCCAGAGCAATACTCGATATGCGTTTGCAAAAACTTACTGGTCTTGAGAGAGATAAGGTAAAATCAGATTACGAAGACTTATTAAAACTTATCGACTGGTATAACGAAATACTTGCTAGTAAAGAAGTTAGAATGAATATCATTAAAGAAGAACTTCTTAATATTAAAGAAAAATACGGTGATGAGAGGAAAAGTAAAATAGTTTATACTGCAGAAGATATAAGCCTTGAGGATGTTATTCCTGATGAAAAGGTGGTTATCACAATTTCTAATATGGGCTATATCAAAAGAACTCCTTTAACCGAATACAGAATACAAAATAGGGGAGGACGTGGCTCAAGAGGCAGTACCACTCGTAATGAAGACTTCCTTGAACATCTTTTTGTAGCAACTAACCATAATTATTTATTACTGTTTACAGAAAAGGGTAAGGTTTTCTGGCTAAGGGTATTTGAAGTTCCTGAAGGATCGAAAACATCCAAAGGTAGAGCAATACAAAATCTTATTAATATTGGTCAAGATGATGTTGTTAAGGCATTTATCAATACCAAAAACCTTAAGGATGAAGATTATATAAATAATAACTTCATTATTCTTGCAACCAAAAAAGGTATTATTAAAAAGACAACACTGGAAGCATATTCCCGACCACGTCAAAATGGAATCAATGCAATAACCATTAAGGAAGGTGATGAACTACTTCAAGCTAAACTTACAAGTGGTACCAGCGAGATTATACTGGCCAAAAAATCGGGTAGGGCAATACGCTTTAATGAAAGTGCCGTTCGTCCTATGGGAAGAAATGCCGCAGGTGTTAAGGGTGTTACTCTGGAAAATAATAAAGATGAAGTAATCGGAATGATATGTCTTGAAGATACAGACCATGATGTTTTGGTAGTATCTCAAAAAGGTTATGGAAAAAGATCCAATATCGATGATTACAGAATTACCAATAGGGGAGGTAAGGGAGTAAAAACTCTGAATATAACTGAGAAAACAGGATATCTAATTGCAATTAAAGATGTTACTGAACTTGATAACCTTATGATTATCAACACATCAGGTATTACCATAAGAATGGCAGTTGAAGATATGCGTGTTATGGGTAGAGCAACACAGGGTGTTCGACTAATTAAACTTGGTGAAGAGGATGAAATTGCCGCCGTTGCTAAAGTTGAAATAACTGCAGAGGACAATGAAGCACTATTGGCTGAAGAAGGAGAGGAGTTAACTGAAGGTGAAGAGAATAAGGATACTCCGCTTGATAAAGATAATGCAGACACAATAGAAGAAAATAATAAACCTGATAATCAGGAAGATACCGAAGATTAATTATAGATAATTGTAATATTTCTAAATTAGGGTACGGTATTTGAAGTAAGGTGATATTAAATATATTTGCATTATAATATAATTAATAATTAAGGTAATAAGAATCAAATAGTTAAATGGTAAAGAAAAACTATCCATTTACAATAAACTTTAAACACATGAAAAAAATAGCATTATTATTAGGCCTAAGTATGGTGTTAAGTTTGGGTTTTGCTCAAAATTTTGAAAGGACATCAGCTTATAATTATAACAGGGATGGTAAATTAGATAAGGCTAAGGAGTCGATTGACAAAGCTGTTAAGCATGAAAAAACAATGAATGATGCAAAAACATGGCTTTATAGGGGAATGATCTATTATAATATAGCTCAGAGTCCTTTAGATGCATACAAAAATTTAGATCCTAATGCAGCAGTTGAAGCATATAAAGCATTCAAAAAGGCAAAGGAATTGGATGAAAAAGGCAAATTGACCAAAGATGTTGAGTTAAATATGCAAAATCTTGTTAATGTGTTCTATTCTGAAGGAGGAGCAAAATTCCAGGAGGAGAATTATGCCGGAGCTATAAAGGATTTTGAATATGCTTTTAACATTGCACAGGATAATGGAGGATTTGATACTATTGCTGCTTTCAATATAGGAATGGCAGGAGTTATGTCAGACAATCCAAAAGTTGCTGCAGAATATCTTCAGAAATGTATAGACGTGGATTTTGCTGACCCAAGGGTATATATGTTTTATAACCGTTCAGCAAAACAGTTAGGTGACACATTAAGAGCAAAAGAGATATTGATTGCTGGTCGTGAAAAATTTCCAAATGAGTTGAGTTTATTACTGGAGGAAGCACAGTTATACCTTGAAACAGGGGAGACTGAAAAACTTCAGAACAGTTTGTTAGCAGCAGTTGAAAAGGATAATTCAAACCATAATCTATATTTCCTTCTGGGTAAAACATATGATGATATGGGAGATTTTGAAAATGCACAAAAATATTATCAACAAGCAGCAGATGTTAATCCTGATTTCTTTGAGGCATATTATAATATAGGAGCTATATATGTTAATAAAGCAGCTGAACTGCAAGCTAAGGCAAACGATTTGCCACTAGATAAAACAAAAGAGTACGATGCTCTTAATGCTGATGCAGATGCTAATTTAAAGAAAGCAGTTCCTTTCCTTGAAAAATCACTGGAAATAAACCCAGATGATGAGTATACAAGAAAAGCTTTGAAGGAAGCTTATATAAGATTAAAAATGAACGATAAACTTAAAGAACTTAATAATAAGTAGATTTAAGTTTTATAAAATAGAAAAGGGGTGAATACGTTTTCATCCCTTTTTTTATGCAAACTAAATTTTTCATCTTTAAAAA
>PKTD01000030.1 GCA_002869315.1 Marinilabiliales bacterium
AAACAAAATTATTCTCATCTTATAATTATTTTAATCTCAATACATTATAATTTCTATTATTAGTATTAATAGGTCGGATGAGACTATTTTTATTATACTTTTCCGTCAGAAGAAAACATAAAACAGGGAACTCAGGGTTCCAACACTTAGAATCAAACTTATGATTATTGCAATAGTAACAAGATCGGGTCGACAATTATATTGTTTAGCAAATACTGCAGTAAGAATAGCCGATGGCAATGCTGTTTCAATAAATACTATTTCCCTCATCATTATTGTAAACTCAGGAAACCCTGTAAAAACTACTGCCAAAACAGGTTTTAAAATTAGTTTTAATAATACTGCTATTATGATGAATAAATAGATATTATGTATTTTTTTCAATTCAATTATCAGGCCTAAGGTAAAACCAACCAGCAGGAAGTTTGCTGCCCCAATAACATCAAAAAAATTTGTTAGCACCTTAAAGGAAAATGAAGATTTTGGGAGTGGTAGAAATGAGGCTGCAAATCCTAATACTAAGGAGAAAAAAATGGGAGATGTAAAAAACATTACTGCAGATTTCGAAATTGCCCTGCCTCTGACTTCAGAATCACCATATACCATTGCAATAAGAGGTCCAAGTATAAACAGCAGCAGGCCAACTCCAAACTCACTTGTCACCACTGCTTCTTCTATAGCAAGTGAATTTCCGGGAAATATTTGCTGAATAAGTGGATAGCCCAGCATAGATGTCATTCCAAATGCTGATACTAACATCAGTGCTCCTTTCTCTCCTCTGTTAAAACTGAGTATAGTTGCTATCAGCCAGGCCAAACCAATTACTACCATTTCGATAACAGCCATGATTAATGCCATCCAAAGATATTCTTTGTTAAAAGCATTTACCGCCAGGGTGGAAAATATTATTGCCGGAAGGCTTACCTTTAAAACAATATTGCTAAATAATTTACTATTATCCTTCTTTAGGATTCCAAAATTCTTAAGTAAAATGGCGAGAAAAATAACCGCCATTATCACAATTACTCCTTCCAGTAAACTTGTAGATTCGTTCATTATGTAAAAATAATATTTTGCAATTTATATATTTATTATTACTTTTGACCTACAAGCAAAAAAACAAAGGAGAACAACACAAGCAAGCATTCTCCCACTTTATTACAAACAATTATAATTAATCTTACTATTATGAGAGCAAGAATCTACATTTTAACAAGTATGGTATTTCTGTTTTTATGGACAAGTACTATGAGTGCACAGTCTGTAAGCCCGGAAAAAGTGAAAACCCCCATTGGCTTTGACAAACTGGAAAACTTAAGTCAGGTGCCGATTAAAACTCCTTCTTATGTTGATATGAGTTGGAAAGAAAAAGTAATTCCAAACAAGGATGGCTTCATGGAAGAATTTAATAAGCCATCAGATTTAAGCGGTTCAGATCCTGTATTACAAAATGATATTTATAGCACCAGATCTTCTGCAACAATAGGGCAAAACTTTCCTGGCGTTAGCAATTTAAACGGTGTTGCACCACCTGATACCGATGGGGATGTTGGGCCTAACCACTATATGCAAATGGTAAATCTGAGTTTCCAGATTTGGGATAAGAATGGAAATTCTCTTTATGGTCCTACGGCTAGCAGTACGCTTTGGGATGGATTTATCGGCCCATGGACAGGCACTAACGATGGTGACCCTATAGTACTTTATGACGAATATTCTGACAGATGGATAGCAACTCAGTTCTCACTACCTAATTATCCTAGCGGACCTTTTTATGAGTTGATAGCAGTATCCGAAACAGGAGATCCCACAGGAGCCTGGTATCGTTATGCATATGAATTTTCAAATATGCCCGACTACCCAAAATTTGGAGTCTGGCCCGATGGATACTATTTCACAATAAATCAATTTGCTCCCCCATCGCTGGGTTTTGCAGGTGCGGGAGTTTGTGTTCTTGACCGATCCGCCATGATAAGTGGAGATCCAAATGCACAAATGTTGTTTTTCAACCTTGGCAATTCCTACGGAAGTCTACTTCCTGCCGATGCAGACGGATCTACTCCTCCTGCTGTAAATACACCAAATTATCTCATGAATATGAGTAGCAATTTACTCAGAATATGGGAAGCGGATATTGACTGGACAAATACTTCAAATTCCAGTGTGAGTTTGGTTAAGTCACTATCTACTCAGTCTTTTTCATATTCGGGAATCACAATAAATCAGCCTGGAACATCTCAAACTCTGGATGCTTTGTCTACGCGATTAATGTACCGTTTACAATACCGAAATTTCGGAAACTATGAGGTTATGCTTACAAATCATACTGTAAATGCTGATGGAAATGGTCAGGCTGGTGTGAGATGGTATGAATTAAGAAATTATGGTAGTGGATGGAATATCTACCAACAAGGTACATTTGCACCGGCAGATGGCGATAATCGTTGGATGGGAAGTGTAGCAATGAACGGCAATGGAGATATAGGAGTTGGCTACTCAGTATCAAGCAGTTCTACATATCCTTCAATTAGATTTGCAGGGCAAACAGCTGCAAATTCAGGCACAGGAGTGCTGGATGTTGTGGAAGAAAGTATCAAAGAAGGTTCTAATTCACAAACGGGAGTAAACCGCTGGGGTGATTATTCAATGATGTCGGTTGACCCAAGTGATGATTTAACTTTCTGGTATACTACTGAATATTCCAATGGAGGTTGGAGTTGGCAAACACAAATTGCATCATTTACTTTTGCACCTCCAGTAATTGTGGCTCCATTAGCAGATTTCACTGCATCTTCTACAAATGTTATGGAAGGCCAAACCGTTACTTTTACTGATCAGTCGGCAAACAACCCTACATCTTGGTCATGGTCATTCCCAGGAGGAACACCATCTTCAAGTACAGAACAAAATCCAACAGTTACATATTCAGCAATTGGAACTTATGATGTTAGCCTCACTGCAACCAATAGTGCAGGATCGTCAACAGAAACAAAAACAGCATATATTGATGTTACAGAATTTGTAATTAGTTATTGTTCGTCATCCGCATCAAACTCATCAACCGAATGGATACAAACTTTAAGTTTAGGGTCTTTTACAAATAATTCAGGATCCGATGGAGGTTATGGTGATTATACTTCCTCAACAATTTCAGTTGAAAGTGGACTATCATATAATTTGGATATGGTGCCAGGTTTTTCAAACAGGTCCAGAAGAGAATTTTGGAGTGTTTGGATTGACTATAATATGGATGGAGACTTTACTGACAGCAATGAACAGGTATTTATTGCTAATGGAAGAAAGGGAAGCGTAAGTGGCAATATTACTATTCCATCAGGATTATCAGGAGAAACCCGTATGAGAGTTTCAATGAAATACAATTCATCGCCAACTTCATGCGAACAATTTGCCTATGGCGAAGTTGAAGATTATACACTGCTGATGTATATCCCTGTGCCTCAAGCACCCATTGCTAATTTCTCGGCAAACACTACCACGATTAGTATAGGAAATAGTGTAGATTTCACTGATGAATCACTTAATAATCCTACTTCATGGAACTGGACATTTAATGGAGGGACACCTGCAACAAGCACAGACCAAAATCCAAGTGTTTTATATGACACAGAAGGTAGCTACTCAGTTAGTCTGACTGCAACAAACAATTTAGGTTCCGACTCTAAAACAATAACAGATTATATAATTGTAACAAGCGGAGGAACAGGAACATATTGTGCTTCTCAAAGCACTAGCAATGATTTAGATTGGATAGCACAAGTAGATGTAGGAACATTTTCTAATTCTTCAGGAGCATCCTTATATTCTGATTTTACATCTCAAATAATTGGTTTGAGTCCGGGTAATTCATATAATCTAAGTTTAACTCCATTTTTCACTGGAAAAGACCAGAGGGAATTCTGGAGAATATGGATAGATTTTAATGCCGATGGCGATTTTGATGATTCAGGAGAACAAGTATTCACTGCAAATAATAAGAAATCTGCTGTTAGTGGCACCATAAACATACCTGCCGGATTATCAGGCCAGAGTCGAATGAGAGTTACTATGAAAAACGGTGGCTCTCCATCACCTTGCGAAACATTCTCGAATGGTGAGGTTGAAGACTATACGGTGGATTTTGGAAACGGATTAAGTTCTCTTGTTAAATTAGATGAATTTGAAATCGTTTTATACCCTAACCCAGCAAAAAACACCTTAAATATTAAATTATCAGAAAATAAAGAAATTGTAAACATAAAGGTTTATAATGCATTGGGTATAATAATTGATGATTTTGATGTAAACGGAATGGAAGTGAAAATCAATCTTTCAGATTATGCAAAAGGTTTGTATTATATAGGTGCTGATAATGGCAAGACTACAACTCTAAAAAAGTTTGTAAAAAATTAATTGCATGTAAAAATATGAAAAAGAGCCTGCGGAGTATTTCGCCGGCTCTTTTTTTAACTTAATATTCAGGTTCTTCGTTCTTTTCCCCCAAATAATGAAGTATTACCCTATTGGTTACACCTCTCATTGTAATAGGGCTACTTGCGACAATTATAACAGGATCACCCTCTTTGGCCCATTCATTATTCAGAATCATCTGATTTACAGCTGCAATAAATTTACTTCCCGACTTAGGCTGTTTCATAAATAATGGCATTATGCTATAAAGAATTGACATTTGTTGCAGTCTCTTTTTATTTTCACCACATGCAATTATTGGTATTTGAAGTTTTTGCTGTGATAAGAAAACCGAAATGACGCCGGAAGGCGTCCATGTAACAATAAATTTTGCTTTCATATCTTTTGCCATCATTGCTACTCCCCTTGCCATTGCAGCCTTTCTGCTAAGCAAGCCCTCATAGGGCATAAAGTTTCCTTTTGATCCAAATTGATCCACCTGATATTTTTGAGTTTTGTCTGCAACTCTGGCCATCATTTTAACTGCATGAACCGGATAATTTCCAACAGCAGTT
>PKTD01000246.1 GCA_002869315.1 Marinilabiliales bacterium
GTCTGATAAAAAAGAAATAAAATACAATTAGAATTAGAAATAATGGTAACATCGACATCCATTGGCTTTCGCCTTCTGCGGCTGCTTGTAATAATACTAGTAAAGATTTCATATATTTTCTGTTTTTTAATTATTCTGTGGTAAAACTACCTGTCCTTTTACTCTTAATGTCGTTTTATTGGGCTGTGTATTAGCCAATATTGTAATTGCTTTATTCTGGAATCCTGATTTATGTTTCGAATCGAAAGTAACTTCTATATACTCTGTTTCACCTGATTTAACAGGAATTTTAGGGTATTCACCTACTGTACACCCACAGGTTGTACTAACTCTACTTATTAAAAGTGCCGATTTTCCAGTATTTGTAAACTTAAAATTATAACTAACCTTCTCTCCTTGAATAATTTTACCAAAGTCGTGTTCTACCTGCTCAAAAGTCATAACAGGAGCCTCAGAATTTCCAACTTCACCGGCTGCGCTTTTCGAATTATTTACAACATCAGTGGATATATTTCCATTATTATTTTCACATGATGTGAATGCAATTGCAATTATGATTGATAAAATTAAAGATATGTTTTTCATGATAAATTCGTTAATTTTTATTGTCCTCTTATTATTGTTACTGATCCCTTATAAACATCAGTACCTTTTGGACCTGTTGCTTTTAAAACGTAATAATAAACGCCATCAGACAAATTATCTCCATCCCAGTCGTTTTGATAATCCTCATCCCTGAACATCACCCTTCCATGTCGATTGAAAACAACAAGTTTAGTTGATTCGTAATAGTGGTTTGGGGTATAAAATCCCTCCGCATCTTTTGCTTTAAAGCCTTCCTCTCCATTTCCTCCCTGAGTTGATTGCGGTTCTGTAATCCTGAACACATCGTTTACTCCATCACCATTGGGCGTGAAAACATTAGGTATAAATAATCTCATTGGTATTACTTTTACCTGATGTGTATATAGTGTATCGCAACCTTGTTCGTTAAATGCCGTAAAAAATACCAGATAATCTTTTCCTCCATCCTCTATTTCCTGATCATTTAGTATAAACCTGTGTATAGGGTTCGGAAGAAATGAGTTTGCAGTATCATTATCATCGTTAAAATCCCAGAAAAAATTTGAAAGTGCAATACTGTCTTCTGAATGATTAATAAATGAAAACTCGATTTCCGGTTTTTGGACAAATGCAGTATCCGGGTCAGCAAACAATTCAATTTCAGGGTTGTCATACGACTCAGTAAAAATAGTGTCGGTCTCAAAACATCCATAATCATCCTTAACGGTAATTGAATAGTTTTGATTTGCCTTTAATCCAAGAGCAACTGTGGAGTCACCAGGAGCAACCTGAATCGGTTTAACGTCCCAGAAATAATGATATTCATCCGCCTCAAAAAACCCACTTGCCGTTGCCTTTATCATGGCTGTATTACCATTATCTTTATCACCATTTGTACAGGTTAACTGCAGTTGCTCTAACTCTATATTTATATCAGGATGTGTTGTAACTAAAAATGGATCGCTCTCACAAAATAGTCCACTTTCGTTTAGAGTAACCTTTACGGTAAATAATGTTTGGTCGGTTATGCTTACTAATATCGAATTTGTTGATCCACCTATTATTTCTCCATCTTTTCGCCATTCGAAAGTACAATCATCGCATTCGGGAACACTCAGTTCAAAAATCTGATATTTACATAGTGGTATGTTAGTGTCAATTGAAATGTTACAGTCTTGCGCCTTTGAAATAGTTGAATAAAACACAACTAATATGATAAGTGTAGTTAAGAATACACTTAATTTATTTAACCGAAATATCTGTTCTTTTTTAATCATGTTGTGTTAGAGAATAACTGACAAAATTATAATTTATTTTTGCATACGCACATTTAAAATAAACCGTAGTCAAGCATTACCAAAGTGCAGTGCTCAATAACTTCTATATTGTTGTCTCTCAATATAGTTGAAAATTCTTTGTTTTCTGTTCCGGGATTAAAGATGACACGTTCAGGACTCAAACTAATAATATAGTCAAAATATTCATTTTGGTGAGCAGGTCCTACATACATAGTAACAGTATGAATATCCTTTAATGCAGGTTTTCCTTGCTGTATTTTAATGCCTTCAACTTCTCCCGTTTTTAATCCCAGGGAATAAACTTTATAACCGTAATCAGTCAACTTCCTTATCGCTTTATTTGAATATCGTTCAGGTTTTACACTTCCTCCAATTACTAGTGTAGGCTTACTATTTTCTGTCATATTAATAATTTACGCTGCAAAATTAATTTATTTCCCCAACGTTTTGAAGATTTTTTTATTGTAAAGGATTAAATATTTAATACTGTAAATATGTCAGTAAGTAATTGTAAAACAGGACATAATGACATAATGGTGTTGATAATTTGTTTTAATTTCTTTAAAAAATATGTCTGGTTTAGATTGGATTGATGTTTGAGAAGCAAGAAAAAAACAATAAACACAAAACAGAGATGAATTTAGACAAGTTAACAATAAAATCACAGGAAGTTTTAAAAAGAGCGCAGGAAATAGCTATTAATAATGGTAATCAGGCAATTATTAATCTGCATATTTTGAAATCAATGTTAGAAATTGATGAGAATGTTGTGCCATTTCTTTTAAAGAAATCAAATGCAAATTCTCAACAAATTACAAATGTAGTGGATGCTGAATTAAACTCCCAGCCAAAAGTTAGTGGAGGAGAAGTTTATTTGAGCAATGAAAGCAGAGACCTCTTCCAGGAGGCATTTGCCATATTAAAAAACTATAAAGATGAGTATGTTTCATTGGAACATATTTTAGTTGCTTTGTTAAAAGTAAAAAGCAGGGCTGGAGAAATTTTGAAAGATTCGGGCGTAAATTATAAAGATTTGGAAGCCGCAATTAAAGAAATGAGAAAGGGAAATAAATCGGATAGTCCCACTGCAGAGGATAAGTACAATTCTTTAAAACGATATGCAGTGAACCTAAATGATATGGCTGCAAATGGGAAACTTGATCCAGTAATTGGCCGGGATAATGAAATAAGAAGAGTTCTGCAAATATTGTCACGCAGAACAAAAAATAACCCCATTTTGGTGGGAGAGCCCGGTGTTGGTAAAACAGCAATTGCAGAGGGTATAGCAAGAAGGATAGTAGATGGAGATGTGCCTGATAACCTCAAGGATAAAACATTATTTTCACTTGATATGGGTTCGCTCGTTGCAGGAGCAAAATATAAAGGTGAATTTGAAGAGCGCCTAAAAAGTGTTATAAAGGAGGTTGTTGAATCCGATGGTGACTTAATTTTATTTATCGATGAGATACATACTCTTGTGGGTGCAGGTAAATCGGAAGGTGCAATGGATGCAGCAAATATACTCAAACCGGCTCTTGCCAAAGGTGATATAAGGGCTATAGGTGCCACTACTTTAAAGGAATATCAAAAGTACTTTGAGAAAGATAAGGCTCTGGAAAGAAGGTTCCAAACAATAATTGTGGATGAGCCTTCGCAGGATTCAGCCATTTCAATTCTCAGAGGACTGAAAGAACGATATGAAAACCACCATAAGGTAAGAATACTGGATGAAGCAGTTATAGGTGCCGTTGAACTTTCTTCAAGATATATTACCGACAGATTTCTTCCCGACAAGGCAATTGACCTTATTGATGAGGCTGCATCCAAATTAAAACTGGAGGTAAACTCAATTCCTGAAGAACTCGAGAAAATAGAAAGGGCATACACTCAATTAGAAATTGAAAGAGAAGCCATAAAAAGGGAAAAAGACAAATTAAAATTGGATGTCATAAAGAAAGATCTTGCTAATCTGAATGAAAAAAGAATGGCTTTAAGAGCAGAATGGCAAAATGAAAAAAAACTTGTGGATGCCATCCAAAATCTAAAAGCAGAAATTGAAAACTCCAAACTGGAAGCCGAAAAGGCTGAAAGAGATGGTGATTTAGCAAAAGTTGCTGAAATAAGATATGGTAAATTAAATGAATATAATCTTGAGTTGGAGGAGAAGAAACAAGAATTAAAAGAAATACAGGGTGAAAATCCTATGATAAATGAAGAGGTTGGTTATGAAGATATTGCAGAGGTTGTAGCACGTTGGACAGGTATTCCTGTGAGTAAGATGCTTAAAAGCGAAAGAGAGAAGCTTATAAAACTGGAAGATGAACTACATAAAAGGGTAGTGGGGCAAGATGAGGCTATAGAAGCAATTTCAGATGCTATTAGAAGAAGCAGAGCCGGATTGCAGGATGAAGACCGACCCATAGGATCATTCATTTTTATGGGCACTACTGGGGTTGGTAAAACTGAACTTGCAAAAACCCTTGCTGAATATCTTTTTAATAATGAGAATTCAATGATAAGAATCGATATGTCGGAATACCAGGAAAGGCATTCGGTTTCACGATTGGTAGGTGCACCTCCTGGTTATGTTGGTTATGATGAAAGTGGTCAACTTACTGAGGCTGTAAGAAAAAAGCCTTATTCTGTAGTGCTTCTGGATGAGATTGAAAAGGCTCATCCTGATGTTTTCAATATTTTATTACAAGTGTTGGATGATGGCAGGTTGACAGATAATAAAGGGAGAATAGTTGACTTTAAGAACACCATAATAATAATGACATCTAATATAGGTTCGGATATAATTTATCAGAATTTTGAAAACGTTGATAATAAAAATCTGAATGAGGTTGTCGAAAAAACTAAAGTCCAACTTGATAAACTACTGAAAACCAAAATGCGTCCTGAGTTTTTAAATAGAATTGATGAAATTATTATGTTTAAGCCGCTTAGTGAAAGCGACTTGCAAAATATTGTAAAAATATTAACTAATAATCTTGCATCTAAAGTTTCCAAACAAGGTTTGTCCTTGGCATTTAGTGATAGTGCAATCGACTTTATATCGAAGGA
>PKTD01000154.1 GCA_002869315.1 Marinilabiliales bacterium
AATATCCCACAGAGATTGGATCGCCATGGAAAGTCAGGTTTTTGTAATTCTGTGATGGTAATTGGCTAAAAAATACTGAATCAAATAAATTGATAACATCCATACTATCCTGACAAGGGATTACAGTAAAATCACCATATTGTGCATTTGCCTCATAAATTCCTAACGAATAGATTAATAAGATTAATAAAAAAGACTTCTTCATACTAATTTGAGTTTAAGAACAAATATAGGAAGAAAACTTAAACAGGAATCATTAAATGGTAGTTTGATTTATTAGTTGAAGGTTTTTATAGTATTTGGAAGGGAGGTGTTAGATGTTGTCATTTTTGTCTTTGTTGTTGTGTTTTATATCGTTAGTTTATTTATATGATTGAGGGGTATTTAAGTCAGTTAACTACAATCTTAAAGTATAATAACTTGACAACAATGACAACCCGACAACGACGACAACTACGACAACCAATCCTTCATTAAAATTTCGGATTGCAAGCATGACAACCCGACAACCATGACAACAACGATACCCACCCTCCTTCGTTAAAACTACGGAGGTCAATGAAAAAACCCCAACAAATTAATTCATTGGGGTTTCATATATTATTTTATGTAAAACTTATCTGACAGTAATCTTCTTCACATAAGTTTGTCCGTTCACATTAAGTTTAAACAGATAAATGCCTGAATTTAAATCTCCTAAATGTAAATTATAGCTTTGTCTTCCAACTTGATTAACCCCTTTGTCATTTTCGTAAATAACTTTTCCTAGTAGGTCGTATACTTTTAAATCAACATCAGATGTTTCCAATAAATTAAATTCTACATTTAACACATCTTTAACTGGATTTGGAAAAATGTTTAAGTCATTGTAAACTGGAGTTTCATCAATTCCAACAGGATCATAACTTAATTGATTACGATCGAGAGATCCAAAATCAGAACCTTCAAATGCAGTTTGATTATTACCATAAATAACAGCATAATAACCATCACCATTGCTGCAGCACATTCCATTACCACCAGCATCATACATAATTAGTTCATAACAGTCCATTGTAGAAAGATCCAAAGGTTCAATTTTCATACCTGGAGTATCATAAGGTCCGCCATTCTGAATTACTTCGCCTGATGAATTTGTTAACTCCCATGTAGTTTCTTCAGGACTTTCATCCAGAATCATAAATAAATTAACCGAACCACTTAATACAGGTGCTTCATCGAAAAGATATACAAATGTATTATTTGTAATATAGTCATCAGTACTTCCATTAGGACTAACTCCTACTATCTCTAAACTATTTAATTCCTGCACATCAAAGGCAATTTCATCCAATTGGATTTCTGCTGTTTCTAAAAATGCAAGATCTCCTGTCCAGTCAGCTGATTGAACAGCACCATCATTTACAGAATATTCAATAGTCATAGAAGTTAAGTTAACTTGACCGTTATTTCTAATTGTAATTATCGGATTGAGTGTTCCAAAACAATTAGTAGCCGTAACATTATCAACATCAAGAACTTCCGCATCAAGGGAGTAAATTGGAGTAAGAGCATCCTCACTGCTCAAGGCAGCCTGAAAAACTTCTTTATTAAGGTTGTTTTGTATAAAACTAACAACTGCTAATTCATCGATATCGTAAATATAATCGAGAGCCCAAGAGTTCTGAAGTATTACATAATCACCATCACTCATTGGTGCTTCTAAATTAGTACCACTGGCTGAAGGAAGCATTTTTTTCATTACTGTATAGAAGTCTCTTTCACCATTTGGCCCGGGAGGAGTGTTAAAATGCAAATATTTCTCTACAACAACATTATGAACCACCAGATTTGTTGTAATTTCATCTGTAGCTTTAATAAGCGTTGTAACGAATATAGTATCTTCTCCAGGTGAAAGTTCTGTTTGAACCTGTATCTCAAATGGGGATGCAACACCATACTCATTATCTATACGACCTTGAGAAACTTGTGATGGCTGACCATTCCAGTTGCTACCATCCATGTGAACGTGTGGCACTGAGTTTATACCATAATAAGATCTGCGGTTATTATTTTCTGTTTCATTATCAAGGTAAAAGGGATCATTACCCGGTGCTGGCCAACTCATATGATACTTAATGGATACGGCTTTGTCTAAGTTTTGATTCAATAATGCATCAAAGGCAGGATTTTGAGATGCACAAGGACCACAGGTTGTGGATGTGAACTCTTCAAAAAGCACAATCCGCTGGGACTGGGCAAAAAGACTGCCAAATCCAAAACTTAAAGTAATTATTAAAAGTAAAATTTTTGATTTCATATCTCTGTTTTTTATTAATACTCTATGCAAATGTAATACATCTTTTATCCTTTTATCATAAAAGTGATAAATTATAGACAACATAAAAAAATAAAAGGTTTCCTC
Organism: Marinilabiliales bacterium; assembly: GCA_002869315.1. Lineage (GTDB taxonomy): Bacteria > Bacteroidota > Bacteroidia > Bacteroidales > F082 > BM524. Next base: position 2,405 of record PKTD01000154.1, read on the forward strand.
ATAAAAGTATTTATATTAATTGGTTGGAAATTGAGACAACCAATTAATATTGTATGATGTCTTGTAGAATAAATAAATTGAATTTTAAATGGTGTGAATATATTTTATATTTTTGCAGCATTATTCAATTTTTTGGTATGAATTTTGAATGATTATTAGAAACGAAAATATTTTTATGATGAAAAAACTACTCATATTTTTTATAGCAGCATTTCTTTCTGTTGCCTATGTTAATGGACAATCAGAACTTGAATTGCAATGGGACGGAAAAGTACTAAACGATACAGTATATGTTTGGGTTGATCCATATTTGACTGATGCCACTATTTTTCACGCCGAAGTATTTAACAAAACCGACAATATTTTAAATGTAAAAGTTTTAAGAACAAACATTGATGTTGTTGAAGGTTCGGTTAACTCATTTTGTTGGGCAAGCCAGTGTTATCCACCTTTTCTTGATGAGTCAGGAGATTATCAGCCAATAATCGGCGGCGAATCATCAGGTGAAAATAATTTTTATGCAGAGTTTGTTGCCAATGAAACTTTCGGTATATCAATCGTAAAATATAAGTTTTTCGACAAAGACAATCCTGATATCTACAAAGAGGTTGTTGTAAAATACTGGAGTTCACCGGAAGCAATTGAAGAAGAAATTGCAAATTTAATTTCATTCTCAAATGCATATCCTAATCCTGCAATTAACAAATTTAATATAGATTACAATTTTGATACAAATATCAACAAGGCATCACTTAAAATAGTGAATCTATTGGGTTCGGTTGTGAAAGAGGTTGAAATTGATCAAAACTCGAATAAATTAAGCATGGATATTTCGAATCTGGATTCGGGAGTTTACTTCTATTCAATAGTGGTAGACAATCAAATTTTACAAACTAAGAAATTAGTAATACGTTAATTTAGATTATAAATATTTTCGAAAAAACCCGTTTTACTCTTGGTGAAGCGGGTTTTTTTATTGATAAGATTTTACTTATTATTAAACACAATATAGCGATAAAAATTAAGGGATATAGTTTAGTTATTATTGCACTTTGATTAGGCTAGAATGAAGTTTTGTTTTAATCTTAGTAATATATTTAAAAATCAATGGTATCACAAATTGTGATAGGGAGAAAACAAATAAATGATAACAAAGCGATATTTTCTTTATTATTTTTGAAAGACATTCAATCATATACAAAGTCTATAATTAAAATATACTTTGCCCTCATTAAATTTAAATAAATTAGAATTGATTTATAAAGTACCCAAAATGTATTAGCGAAAACCCGCCTAATCTGAATCATTGGTATTCCTATCACTTTTCTTTATCTCCTCCACCATCTCATTACTCAAAGCACCATAACCAAAAAATGAAACACCATCGGCGCCTCCTTTTATGGCTGCTTTAATGGCTTTGGATAAATTGTCTTTATCTTTCAAAGCAGGCAAATACAGTCCGGCAAAAACCTTTGAATTATCACCAACAGCCTTAACATCCTGCTTCACTATCTTTTTTATCCACTTAAAATCTTCACCATAAAAATTATGATAAATCATGGGGAAATAATAATCCAAGCCCCATTTATCCCAATCCTGCCTTACCATTCGTCTCGACATATCAGGACTTGGAAATACAGCAGCAGTGGCTTTTAATCCTTGTTCATATATTATATCTCTAAGCATAATAACAGTAGTATCCAGTACTTTTAATCTGAAGTCGAGCCATGATTTATCATGTGCATAATCCTCAATATCAATAGGATCTATACCATATTTGCTTTTGTACAATGCCCTCATATATGGATGATAACCATAATCAAATTCAGGCATAATATCATTTTGAACCAGTTCATATTTTGGTTGTAATTCCTTAGGTAAAAACACATCAACATAACGGATATAATCGAAATGTATGCCTTGCAGTCCCTTTATTTCGGATAATTCAAGGATTTTATTTCTCAGGTAATCTCTTACTTCCGGAAGTGCCGGACACATAAATTTATAATAATTAACATAAGCCTTTTCTTCAGCAAGAGATTTTCCCAGCGCGTTTACCGATAACCATTCGGGCTTTGCCTCTCCCCTGTTCATAGTCCAGAACCAGGCATGAACCTTCAAATCATAACAATGAGCCAAAGGAATTATTTTATTAATTACTTCTTCATTAGCAGAAATTAGAAGACCATTTATTCCCGCTGAAGAAAGTCGTTCAAAGGCGATTTTCCACTGGCTTAAATCCCAATCTGCATGGGCATTCATCCACATCCAGAATTTAGGATTTTCTTTTTCTTCTAATGCTTCAACAAACTTAAGTTTTCCCCATGTTTCCGGAATGTGCATATTAATAACTCCCTGTGGCGACCACACCCAATTGTCTTCTGCCAAAGGCTTTAAACCTTGTTCATTTAACACCTTAACATATTCGCCATCAATAACTTCCGTTTTCCATTGGACTCTTGAAAAGTTTACTCTCCACTCATCGCCAACTGCAGGTTTTGTCAA
>PKTD01000087.1 GCA_002869315.1 Marinilabiliales bacterium
ATGTTTGAAGTCGTAGTTACCACCAGAGGTTAATGCTAAACAATATCCTCCACAATTTGCTAATAAGGTGTTGGTTGATTCTATATTATAAAGTCGCGAAAATACACCGATGCCACTCATGTTTTGAACTATTACATTGTGAAGTATCAGTTTATTTTCGGCAGCCCTTAAAAAAGATTCTGCCTGTATTCCTATAAAACCATTTTCGATAACTGAATTATATATTTCATGATCTTCACCTGGAGTTGCCTCCATAAGCCATATTCTATCCCATTGTCCAGGTATATCTGCATAATCCTGCTCCAGTCTGTCTCCCCTGAAATATACTTTGTTTTCAGGAGTACCATAAACTTTTAATAAACCATCGGCATATGACCAAAGTCCTGAAGCCTCATGAAAATAAACTTCAGTACCCTCGTCTATTATTAATTTGCCATAGGAATTAATCACTGCATATCCATAAATAATATAAGGCTTTTCAGAAGTCCAATGTATAGTTTCCAAACTGTCGGCAACTATTTTATAAGGGGGAAAACCGGTATTATATGTGTCTGCAAGTATATAATTTGCATCCTGTCCCCAGGCAACAAGTTTTACTTCTTGCTCATTGGAATTCGTTAAAAAATGTAGTTTGTCTTCAACCACATAAGGATTCGACTTATTTAAAGGGTCGATGGTAACTTTAGCAAAAACATAAATACTGTCGTTTCCCTCAATCTCTATATCTGAAAAATGACTCCCTGATTCTCCATCAATATTGACTCTGAACTGTGATGATGAGCCTCCTTCCAATTGAATATCAGATATTTTTATTTTACTATTAGATGTGTTGTAAATCATTAAACGATGTGTTGCCGAACCAAGACTAGTGAATACTGTATCAAAAATGATAGAGTCGTTTGAAAACTCAAGTTTTAATGATGTATCATCACTAATTACATCTTTTTTCTGACATGAATATATTATTCCCACAAGGGATAATAAAAGTAAATATATGATTCGTTTATGCATAATTTAAAGGGAGCAAATATAACAATCATAAGCAATACGACGATAATTTGTTTTTATTGTATTTTTGACAAACTAAAAACTTATTTGATTCGTTTTTAAAGTGTTGTTTAAAATCAAAATTTTACCAGATGAACAAGTTTATTCCAATCATATTTGCACTTATTTTCTTCTTAGGTCATAATGCCTTTTCGCAATATGAAAACACCAGCGGTAAAAATCGTAAAAAAGGTGATAATGAGATTGTTAAGAGACCGAAAAAGGCTGAAAATAAATGGTTTGCCGGGGGTATGATTGGAGGAGGATTTTCGCAATATAATTCATATGCAGAAATTTCGCCTATAGTAGGATACCATCTAACTCCAAGTTTGGATGTTGGATCAAGAATCACATATATTTATCAATCGTATACCGATCCATTTATGAATAAGCATAACAACCATATTTACGGTTTAGGCTTATTTGGCAGATATAAGTTCTTAAAATTTCTAATGGCTCATGTGGAATATAGTGGACTGAGCACCAAATGGTACGATAATCAAAGATATTTCGTAAATAGTTTATATGTGGGTGGAGGTTTGTATCAAAATTTCGGTAAGGGCTTTTCCTCACTGGCCATATTATATGATGTTTTTGAAGATGAACATTCACCATATAATAATCCCATCATAAGGATAGGAATAGGTTTTAATTTCTAAACCACATATTATGATGGGACCAATTTGAGAATTATATTTAATTATTCCGAAGGAATATTTTTTAAAATATCTAAAGTTAGTAACCAGAATTTTCTTACTGATTCTATTTCAATTCTTTCATCCGGAGAGTGCGCTCCCCTAATTGTAGGACCATATGAAGTCATGTCCATTTGAGGGTATTTATGACCTATTAGTCCGCACTCGAGTCCTGCGTGTATCGCAAGCACCTCTGCTTTAGTACCAAACAGTCTTTCGTAAGCTTCCGCAGTTTGTGCGACAATTTTAGAATCTGAGTTAGGTTTCCAACCCGGATATCCATCACTGGCTTTGGTTCTGCCCCCTGCTAACTTAAATACTGAAACAACCATATTCTGTATGTCGTATTTAGAGGACTCTATGGAAGATCTTTGGGAGGTAGTTATACAAATTTCATTTTCCTCAAATTTTACTGAAGCCAGATTAGTAGAGGTTTCCACAAAGTCTTTAATATCCTGCGACATAGCCATAACACCATGCGGACATGCATAAACAGCATCCAAAAACTCCATAGCTGATTCATCATCAATAACAAACTCAACTTCCTCAGCATCCGTTACTTCTATTTTTAGATTTGGTTCACTAATATGAAATATTCCTTTTACATCTTTTTCATATTGTTCAACTCTTTCTTCTAACTTATTATCTAAATCAGAGGGTAATAATATTATGGCAAAGGCCTCTCTTGCAATTGCATTTCTGAGATTACCACCATCAAAATTGTTAATTTTTATATCCAGGTCGCCATGGTTTTCCCATAGAAACCTGTTTAATATTTTATTGGCATTACCCCTGTTCTTTTCTATGTCGTCTCCGCTATGACCACCTAATAGACCACTTACCATAATTTTCTTGGATTTATATCCTTCAGGTGCTTCTACCTTATCGTATGGTAGCCATGCTAAAGTGTCTATTCCTCCTGCGCATCCAATAAAAACCTGTCCATCATCTTCACTGTCAAGGTTTAGAAGGATATTGCTTTTCAGGAATCCGGGTTCTAATCCAAAGGCTCCTGTTAAGCCTGTTTCTTCATCAACGGTAAATAAACACTCAATGGGGCCGTGCTGTATGTCGTTGGAAGCCAAAATTGCCAATTGTGCAGCAACACCTATTCCATCATCAGCACCCAAAGTAGTGCCATTAGCAGTTACCCAGTCACCATCAATAAATGCCTCTATAGGGTCAGTATCAAAGTTATGAACCTTGTCGCTGTTTTTCTCACAAACCATATCGATATGGCTTTGCAATACTACCCATGGTTTATCTTCCATTCCGGCAGTTGCATTTTTTCTAATTAGCACATTACCAACTTCATCCTGAAGGGTTTCAAGACCTTTTTCCTTTCCAAAATCCAAAAGGTACTTTACTATCTTTTCTTCTTTTTTAGATGGTCTTGGTATTTTTAATATTTCATCGAAGTATTGCCAAACAATACGGGGTTCTAAGTTTGATATTTCTTTATTCATGATATTTATTTTAAGGATTATTGCAAAGGTAAATATTTGTATTTTTGCAGACGTTAAATTTTTAAAAAAATAGATATGAAAGCTAGTGCACGACACATATTAGTTGCAACAGAAGAAAAATGTAATGAATTAAAAAATGAAATTGTTGGAGGAGCAGATTTCGCAGATATAGCCCGTCAGCATTCAACATGTCCTTCAAGTCGCCAGGGTGGTGATTTGGGAGAGTTTGGCCCCGGAATGATGGTTGCCGAATTCGATGAAGTAGTATTCAGCGCTCCGGTAAATGAAGTACAAGGACCTGTTAAAACTCAGTTTGGTTATCATCTTGTTGAAGTTACTGCAAGGTCATAATTAATTTAAAATATTTTGGGAAAGGCTTGTCTTGCGTTTGTGGGATGAGCCTTTTTCAGTTTTGTCCTGATAGTTATCGGGATGAGTTTCGAGTTTTGAGGCAAACTGAAATTTTCAATCGGCATTTGGCTGTTGGCATTTGTCAGGAGTAATTAGGAATAAATTTCTTACAACCAAATCTAAGCAGCAACAAGCACCAAGAAACCAGCACCCTTCCCTTAAAATGTTACAGCAGGCAAACCGAGAATTAATCACGATTCTGAGATTCCTCATCCCTTATTCTTATAACTGAAATTAATGTATTTGGCTTGGGATTAGGAATTAGGTTTTGGCTTTATTACAAAATCAGTTATAAATATTCCTCTAATATTACGAATATTAATCTTCAATACTAACGAGCCAGCAACAAGTAACAAGCATGCAGCAACCTGTATACCCAAAACTCAATACTCAAACTCCCGACTCAAGCCTCGCGCTCTCTACTCAATCTCCCATGGCCTCATATCATCAGCATCGGCCCAGGCTTTAACCCAATCGGGTAGGGGGTATGCTTCTACTTTTATGCCCAATGCCTTAATAACTTCATTGATATTTACTATCCCTTTTGAAGATGTTACTGCAGTTCTGATAAGTGCAGCCGAATGTATTTTATTGTTTCTGATTATCTGCTGATGAAAATAAAACCAACGCTCATCATATCCGGCAACTCTTGTATGCAATTCGAATTTATTGAATAGTTTTAGTCGGTGGCGGTATCTTACACTAGCACCTGCAACAGCAAGTCCCCATCCTTTTTGTTTTACTAAATGTAATAAACCATTACGGGCGGCCATATCAAATCTGCCAAAGTCCATTAAAGTTAGATGTCGGCCGTTATTTAGTTCCTTGAAAATGTCAATATCGCCTGGCCATACCCTCAGCTTAAGAACACTTTTGTCCATTATTCCTATCTTTGGCTTTTTACCTGAAGTAGCAAGAAGTTTGAATATACGGTAATAAGGATACATTAATGCTTGTTTTTTAACTTACTGATTGTTTCTGTGGGATTTGATGAAGAGAAGACAGTGTTTCCTGCTACTAAAACATCGGCCCCTGCTTTGATAAGTTTTGAGGAATTTTCAAGAGTTACTCCTCCATCGACTTCTATTAGAGTGCTAGCATTCTTTTTTATAATCAATTCCTTGAGTTTGCTAATCTTAGAATATGAGTTTTCGATAAACTTCTGTCCTCCATAGCCGGGGTTGACAGACATTATTAAAACCATATCTAAAATGTTAATTGTGTCTTCCAGAACGTTTATGTTGGTATGTGG
>PKTD01000187.1 GCA_002869315.1 Marinilabiliales bacterium
AACAGAAACTACATTTGAAGGGCCTGACTGGCCTTCATCATAAACTGCAGTAACATAATAATCATGTGAACCTATCGCTGGTTCGGGATCATTATACTGAGTTTCAGTAACTGTGGCAGTATTAATCATAACGTCATCACGATAAACATTAAAGCCTAATAAGGCACGACTACCATACATCATTGCATTAATTGGCTCAACAGTGCTAACATTACTATAATCAGTGGAGTGAACTTTGTTAGTAAAACTAAGTCTGTCTATTAAGATATCAGAACTCATATTACCAATCTCAGCTATTTTGCCATCTGTATACTCAACAACTGCTCTGATCACATAGGCTTCATTCCAGGCAGACCATTCACTTACATTATCAAAATCCCATGATCTTCCATTGTCAAGATTTGCATCATATCCAAGGTAGGTAGTTTCGTTTATTGAACCGAAACCTACCACGAAATCACCATCAAAAGTAATATCCTGATCAGATACATCAACTATTACCCAATCTTCATCAGCAGCTGTAACTGGTTCAGTATAAGTCAAATCGGTGGAAGGCTGTGATCCATCCCATCCATATACATTTGCATTAAATGAATTATCACCTGCATCAATTGTAGTAAAATACTTCAATGTTAACACCTTACATGCTCCATCAGGTGACATATGAGTTGACATTGTATACCCGTTATAACTATAAGCTCCTGTTGTTTCTCCATTATCATAAATTAACTCAACAGGACCTGGTGCTGTCCATGTAAGTTGAACATCATCGAAAGGACCAACTTCAGCCATCAAGTTTGTTGGAGGTGCAAGGTAAATAACTTCTATATAATCCTGATATGTAACTTCTCCTTCATTTGTTCCATCAGAAACATAAAGAGTAACATCAAATGTACCTTCAATATCATAAACAATAGGTGGTGGAGTTTGTCCTTCATAAGTTTCAGGAGTACCACCTTCGAAAGTCCAAATCCATGTTGTTGGATCTCCAAGAGTTAAATCTGTGAAATTAACACTGTTACCTACTAATACTTGTGTAAAGTCAGCTTCAAATCCGGCCAGCAGATCAATCTGACATCCAAACCCAGGTGTAGCCCAAATAGAATCTCCTTCTGCATTAATAGTAATAAAGTTTACAGAATGAGTCCAGTTTTCAGGAACATTGTTATCAACATCAGGATTACAGAGTGTTAATGAAGGTACATATCCATCGGCAAGAGAATCCCAAGGAAGATAATCACCATAACTTACAAAGTCGATTACATTATCATACATATCTTTAATCTCAACATCTTCACCACTATTGCTTAATGCACCGCCTGTCCATTGATAGGCTGTTGCTCCGAATGTATTCAAGAATGAAACAGAATCTATAGCAACTAAGAAGTACTCTTCAGGTAATAATTCCATATTAGGGAAAGCATATTCAACTCCTGCTGAGAAATATAGTCCTGCCATATTTATTGCCTCTTCACCATTATTATAGATTTCTAAAAACTCCAATGAATCAGTTCCTGATTCTGGAGGATTATACATAATTTCAGTAATTACAAGATCAGGAATATTATAGTGAGGCATAATTGAGAAAAAGTCATCACTTTCATCGATAGGTTGGCTATCATCAAGTCCTGTAATTATTATTTTGTAATCATCACCTTCAACAAGTGATTCTACTACATACCAGGAAAATATTCCATCAGTGGCAGAAATTCCGGAAGTGATTAAATCTGGATCTTCACCATCTCTGGCAATTTCAATTTTTACAGTACCGGTATAATCATGGTATTCCCATGTAATATCATAATATGTTTCAGTTTCTATAACTTCTCCTCCATTGGGTGTTAATACCATTAATGGGAAATTATATGATCCTGGGGTACCACCATCATGAGTACTTGCCATACAGTTAACACCAAGAGCATTATCTGTGCTAGGATCAAATAATGAAAGAGAAGGACCATTACCATCAGGTTCACTTGGCCAATCACCACCATCATCATATTCCACATAATCATTTAGTATACCGTCAGCATTATAAATTCTTACAACATCACCTCCGTTATTAAGTGCAAATGCACCAGTACCATCAAAATCAGGCGTAAATGGGAAGTTTCCGTCAGTTGCTACACTTATGGTAAAATAACCTCCAGCTGGAATGGAATAGCCGGCAGTAATAATAATAGGAGTATGACCTGCATCGCTGTCAATTAATTTCCATCCTTCCAAATTAATATCAGAATCAGTTGGGTTATAAAGTTCTACCCACTCTTCATCAACTCCCGGAGTGTTATACATTATTTCATTAATAACAAGTGCCGGTGAATTTGGAACATTCCAACTTAATGTTTGTGGTGTTCCATCAATAACACTAAACTGCCAATTACCTGCAATCCAGTTATGTTCTGTATCGTTTATTCCCCATTCCCATGTGTTGGCTCCGCCATCAGAAGTTAAATCTAATTGACAAGTCCAAATGTGGTCGCCTGCAGTTTCATCTCCATTAGTTCCATCGTCGTAGAACATGGAATGCTCTGCACCATTACCCCAGGAAGGATCATAATTTCCATTCTCGTCCCAACTTCCTTTGAGGAAGAAGCCATCATAAAGCATCCCTTCAGTATCGTCAACAATAAAGGTAATAGTTGCAGATGGTGGCGGTGGGCCTGAAATAGTAGTTGTATTTGTAGTAAAGTCGTATGTAAATACAGTAGCATTAATACCATCAGTAGTGAATGGCACATTACCTCCTGTACTCTGATCCCAGTTATTATTTAGGGTAACTTTTCCTTCGTAACTACCTTCTGGAATAACCAACTCCAAAGTATAAACATCATCTCCATCATCATCGCTCATTTCTCCTGTAAGATCTGTTGGATCCCAGTTTGTACCACCCAATGCTTCAACGAAGTTACCTGCTACTACTGGCAATGTATGCATTACCAGGTCAGCATCTATATTAGTTTTCCAGGTAACATTTTCAGTTGCTGATAAAATTACATGCTGATTTGATCCGGGGTAATTAGGATCGCTCCAAGCGTCACCCTCTATTACTTTATATTCATGGTCACCGGCATCAAGAGATTTTGTCAATTCATAAACTCCATTTGCATTAGGTGACATAACATAGTCAGGATCAGTAGTATTCCATCCTTGCATGGAACCTACAATACGAGCAGCAGTTGATGCCGCACTAAAGTCTGCCAGTTCTCTACTGGTAATATAATCGCCATCTGTTCTTGAGTTAGGTATAACAACTATATTCTGTGCACTAGCAGGAATATCAGTTCCAATATAATCAACTCCGTAGAATGTAGTTCTGAAATTATAACTATCACTATTTAGATCGGATATAGAATATGCAGTACCATTTTCGAAAGTACTACCTGCATCTGCAAAGGTAACAGACTCAATCTGAACCAGTTCTGACTCATAATCATCAAAATTAGCGATTAGTTGAGCAAGAGTTATTACTTCTGGAGTTATTGTATTTCCAGTTGATGATGCTGCTCCGGGATCTGAGCTAGGTACAAATTGTAACATTCCACCATATTCACCCAGGTTTCCAATAATATTAGTAATACCATCATATATGTTATATGAAGTTGTGATATTTCCATCAGAATCATCAATCAATATACCGGCAGTTGCATCCTGAATAAATTTCTGGTTTCTAAATGATTGCTGAAAACTTAATATAGCTTCACCTGTTAGTTTGTAATAATTGTCACCAACAGTTTGTGCTCTTAAGTCAGCAATGGTACTTACGGTTGTAACAACTGGAAAAGTATATACATTGGTTGCAATTGAACTCTCTGTTAAACCTGTCTTATATGCTCTTGCTTTAACAGTTGTAGTTGAACTTACAGCAAAACCACTAGAGTATAAAGTTGATGTCTGATCTGGATCAGTACCATCAGTAGTATAATATATACTTGCACCATCTGTAGCGCAACTCATAGTTACTGTAATTGGGTCAAAATAATCGCCCTGAGCTGGAGAAATTACAGGTGTAGCAACGGTTGTTACTGCTCCATAAGTATATGTTCCAGTAGGGAATGGAGTAGCAGCAGTAGCGTTGGATGTTTCTCCATCAAGAGCGTTTGGGCCACTATAAGTAAAATTGGCTAACTGAAAAGTACTTCCATCAGGACCTGTACCATCTACTCTGTATGCCCATCCATCCATGTACTCCCATGCTTGGCCAGTACCATCTACATTTATGTCTCCAAAAACATCTATTACACTACCATTCATAAAGAGTTCTACTGCATCATCTCCATTTATAGACATTGCTGAACTCGTATAATCAGGTGCAAATCCGAACCAAATTGGAAATTGTACATCCTCAGAAGAGACATATATAAATGTACCGGCAGAGTAACTAACTGCCGGGAATGTAAATTCCTCACCATCACTACCACCACCATTATTCGCAGAACCTAAGCCATAGATACTCATGTCTGCAATATTATTAATAACGTATAATTCGACTCCTTTTGGAGTACCTCCACTCAAAGGACCATCATAAACTCCTGAAATCAGAAGGTCCTGAGCACTTAATGACATACCACAAACGCTTAGTAATATCATTAATAAATTAGTAATTCTTCTCATAAATAAATAATTTTTGTATATGTAATATATTCATTATTCCTTGATTCACAAAATTTTAATCATCAGATCTTTTTACAATAAATATAAGTTATCTAATGATATTTATTATAATTTCATGAACCTACGAAGTTAAAAACATATTCATTTAAATAAAAAAAAGTTGCCGATTTTCACCGACAACTTTTCAACATTTTTTAAACTTTCAATTATTTATCGTCAACTTCCTCAAAATCAACGTCTGTAACTTCGTCATCACCGCCTTTGCCATCACCAGCGCCAGGGTTTGGCCCCTGATTTGGAGGTGTTTGAGCACCAGCCTGAGTATCTTTATACATATCTTCACTGGATTTTTGCCATGCTGCATTAAGTTTTTCCATTGCCGCGTCTATAGCCCCTACTTCCTGACTCTTGTGAGCAGTTCTCAATTCTTCAAGACCACTTTCAATTTCTGATTTTTTATCAGCAGGAAGTTTTTCACCATACTCTTTCAACTGTTTTTCAGTTTGGAAAATAAGAGCATCGGCAGCATTTAACTTGTCAATTTTTTCTTTAGCTGCTTTATCGGCATCTGCATTAGCTTCAGCATCAGCTTTCATCTTATTAATTTCTTCCTCAGAAAGTCCGGATGAGGCTTCAATACGAATACTCTGTGATTTTCCTGTGGCTTTATCTTTAGCTGATACATTTAGAATACCATTGGAGTCGATATCGAAAGTAACTTCAATTTGTGGAACTCCACGTGGTGCTGGTGGAAGCCCATCAAGGTGGAAGCGGCCAATACTCTTATTCTGATTTGCCATAGGTCTTTCACCCTGAAGTACATGAATTTCTACTGATGGCTGATTATCGGCAGCAGTAGAGAATGTTTCTGACTTTTTAGTTGGAATAGTTGTATTCGACTCAATAAGTTTTGTCATAACTCCACCTAAAGTTTCAATACCAAGTGAAAGAGGTGTTACATCTAAGAGAAGAACATCTTTTACCTCACCTGTTAATACTCCACCCTGGATAGCTGCACCAATTGCAACAACCTCATCAGGATTAACACCCTTTGAAGGCTCTTTTCCAAAGAAATCTTTTACTATATCCTGAATTGCAGGTATACGTGTTGAGCCACCAACTAAAATAACATCATCAATATCAGAGGCAGAAAGTCCTGCATCTTTAAGAGCAGCCTTACAAGGTTCCAAGGTAGCCTGGATTAATGAATCAGCTAATTGCTCAAACTTAGACCTGGTTAATTTACGTACGAGGTGCTTTGGCACTCCGTCAACAGGCATAATATAAGGCAGATTGATTTCTGTTTCTGTAGAACTGGAAAGTTCAATTTTTGCTTTTTCAGCAGCTTCCTTTAGACGCTGGAGAGCCATAGGATCTTTTTTCAAATCAAGCCCTTCATCTTTTTTAAATTCGTCTGCCAACCAGTTGATAACAACTTCGTCGAAATCATCACCTCCTAGGTGAGTGTTACCATTTGTAGATTTTACTTCAAATACACCATCACCTAATTCTAATACTGAAATATCAAATGTACCACCACCTAAGTCAAATACTGCGACAGTGCGATCTTCCATTTTTTTATCAAGCCCATAAGCTAATGATGCTGCTGTTGGCTCATTTATAATTCTCTTTACGGTAAGTCCGGCAATTTCACCAGCTTCTTTTGTAGCCTGACGCTGTGCATCGTTAAAGTAAGCAGGAACTGTAATAACTGCTTCTGTTACAGACTGCCCCAAATAGTCTTCAGCTGTTTTCTTCATCTTCTGAAGAACGATGGCTGATATTTCCTGAGGTGTATACAATCTGTCATTAATTTTTACTCTAGGAGTATTATTGTCACCTTTAACTACATTATAAGGTACTCTGCCAATTTCCTGAGATACTTCACCAAATGCGTTTCCCATAAATCTCTTTATGGAAGAAACTGTATTTACCGGGTTTGTTATGGCTTGTCTTTTTGCGGGATCACCTACTTTTCTTTCTCCATTGTCAGTAAAGCCAACTATAGAAGGAGTAGTACGTCGTCCCTCACTGTTTGGAATAACTACAGGTTCGTTACCTTCCATAACGGCAACACATGAGTTTGTAGTTCCTAAGTCGATTCCGATTATTTTTCCCATTTTATCTTTTATTTTTTTATTTAATTATTTCGAATTATTTTGATTAGTGCTTTTCAAGTATTATGCCACTAAAAGAATAATGACAACATGTCATATTCCAAAATATTGAAAAAAAGATAATTCGGGTACAAAAAAGGTAAATTAATAAAAAGGAATCATGATTACATGAATCTTAAAATTAAAAATTAGAAAGGTAATTAACTATTTTGTAGAAATAAATCCCAATTCGGGGTAATCAGTAACTAATTTTAATCCTGAATTCACAGAAAGTTGAACAGATTTAACCACCGTAATTCTAGATCCAAAAATACCGAAACCACCTTCGATATTAGTATATACAGGCACTTCTGAAAGCAAATTACCAGAACCGTCATTAACTTCCAGATAAGTATCTAACTCCTGAGTGCCACTTGCAATTATTACATCAACATTTCCAGCCCAACGTTTTACATTTAAAACTTCCTCAAGTTGATTTTCAAGAGTAGTATAAAACAAATTACCAGAATAGCCAATAAACATTTCATCACCTCCCTGAACATCTGCAGACTTCCTTTGGCCTAAATACCAATATACTTGCTCATAAGTTGTATCGGTACTATTTGGTAATAATTCTTTGTAATGGAAAACAAGGCTTACTTCATATCTTTTTCCCCCTGCTGTACTGTTCCACTCAATTTCTTTGTCAGTGGTAAAATTGATATATCTGTTAGGACTTGAGATACTGAAATCATGTACAATTTCAGTTGAAGAGGTTAGTGTTTCACTCTTTTTATTTACACTGAGATGATATGTATAATCTTCATTAAGATCTTCTGCAGTATAATACATAAGTTGATTAGGATAATAAAATATACTATCGCCAGGTTTTTTATTTTTTATGGTCAAGGTATCAAATGTAATAACTTGTTTTTCAACACCATTTTGAATCCCTGTAAGTTTTACATCTAATTTATAAGAGTAATTATTTGAATCAGGATTCTGTGCATATAGTAAAGCATTTCCGGGTCCAGAGAATGCTTTTGTAACTTTTATCCAACTTGTGTCATCTGTTTGATCCAGCAAACCGTATACAATTGTTATGTCCTTATAATCTGCATAAATATCCACATCTGTGCTACAAGATGATAGCATTCCGATTAATAAACTTATTATGATAAATGGCTTAATAAACCCCATTTTTTTTATTTTTTTAATTAACGGACAAAAGTAAAACTTATTTCCCATAAGAATTCATTTTATTTATGGGATATATATATAATTACTGAACCTTAGATTTGATAAAATCGTATAAAAGACGCACTCCTATACCTGTTCCTCCAGCAGTTCGATAATTATCCTTTTTTGAAATAAATGCCGGTCCGGCAATATCAAGATGGATATAAGGATAATCAGTAAAATGCTCAAGAAACTTTCCAGCTGTGATCGCACCTGCTTCTGCACCACCAATATTTTTCATATCAGCTATTTCAGACTTTAACTGAGATTTATATTCATCCCATAAGGGAAATTCCACCAACCTTTCATGAACTCTTGATCCTGCTTTTTGTAAATCCGCAAATCCGCTTTCACATTTCGCTTGCATACCTACAATTGCATTGGGACCAATTGCTCTTGCTGCAGCTCCTGTAAGTGTTGCCATATCGATAACCATTTCAGGATTAAATTTCTTAGCATAACTAAGCGCATCAGCTAAAATCATTCTGCCTTCAGCATCGGTATTCAGAACCTCTACAGTAGAGCCATCAAACATTGTAATCACATCTCCAGGAGTATAAGCATTACCATCTGGGCGATTGTCAGTTGCAGGAACTATAGAAATAACATGAACTGGAACTTTTGCCTTTGCAATGGCATAAATCGCTCCAGCCACTGCTGCACCTCCACCCATATCGCACTTCATGGTATCCATGAAGTTTGATGGCTTTAAACTAAGGCCACCTGTATCGTAAACAACTCCTTTACCTACAAAAACATATGGTTGTTTATTGACTGCATTTTCAGGTTTCCATTCCATAATGGTAAAAGTAGGAGGATCGATACTGCCTCTGTTAACAGCTAGAAGACCTCCCATTTTCAATGATTCTATTTTCTTTTTATTGAAGACATCCACCTTAAATCCAGCATCTTTTCCAAGAAGTTTAAACTCCTTTGCAAATTGTTCGGCAGTTAAGTATTGAACCGGCTCGTTTACCAAGTCTCTGGTAATATATACAGCTTCTGTTAGAATTCTTAGTTCTTCAATATCATCTTCAGATGCATCGTTACAATATATATCCAACTGATTAAAGCAGTTCTCAGCCCTTTCACTATCAGTGATATACTTTGAAAATCTATAATTAGATAATAGCAAACCTTCGGCAAGGTTAAAAGCATCTTCTTTAACACCTCCAACTGACTGAATTACAACTCTTTCTATTTTGTTTTTAATAATAGCGGCCTGAGTATCACTTCCTAGTTTCCTAAGGTTTTCGGCTCTCTCTACTTTGGTCCCCTGCCCATCGCAAAAAACAATGAATAAGTGATTTTTAAACCTGTTTATTTCAACTAGGCCAGATTTGGAGCGATGCATTTTCTTCACCCATTTGATTTCATCATCACTTAGTCCAAGTTTAGGTAAATCGTTATTCCCTTTTATTAAAAAAATAGTGTCAGCAGCTGTTGGTTTTCTCAGCGCTTTTCTAATTATCATTTCCATGGTAATTCAATTAATTTTTCTTTATTTCTATCGTCATTAATAGTTGCTTTTACAAATTATATCAACCTGATCAGAAAGCAAATTAAAAACTACATCCATTCCTTTCTCTGCTTTTACAGAGACATATTTATCTTGTTTTTTATAATAATCGAGTACAGGAATCGTCTTATCATTATATTGTTCCAATCTGTTAACAATTAGTTCAGCACTTTCATCATATGGCCTTTTCCTGTCGGTTTTAGCCCTTTCTGAGAGTCGTTTTACTGCTTCCAGAGTTGTAACTTTCATATCCACAACACCTGAGACTTTCATTCCCTCTCTTCTCAACAATCCATCCAAAATATAAGCCTGAACAATGGTTCTTGGAAATCCTTTAAAAATAAAACCATCCGCATCCGGATTCTTACTAATCTGCTCTTCTATAAGTTTAATGGGAATTTCATCAGGAACTATCTCTCCCTTGTCCATATATGGTTTTACCATTTTACCGATATCGGTATTATTGGCAACTTCTGCTCTTAAAAGTTTACCAGTAGAAATATAAACCAGATTGTGTTTATCAGCAAGCATTCTACCTTGTGTACCTTTTCCTGATCCTGGTCGACCAAGTAAAACTATATTATTAAATTCTTTTTCTCTGTTAGCCTCTACAACCTCCACAATACTTTCAAAAATATCGTCTAT
The DNA here is from genome assembly GCA_002869315.1 of Marinilabiliales bacterium. Lineage (GTDB taxonomy): Bacteria > Bacteroidota > Bacteroidia > Bacteroidales > F082 > BM524. The sequence continues at coordinate 10,114 of PKTD01000187.1, forward strand.
CTCGCCAACACCCTTTACTTTAAAATATTTTTGCTTTTTATTGTAGAATTCTGCAACTGGTTTTGTTTTGTCATTATATTCCTGCAATCGTACTTTTATTACATCGAGAGTATCGTCGGACCTGCCAGAAGTTTTCGCTCTTAATAAAAGCCTATTTATTAATTCCTCATCGGGGGCATCAAGACTTATCATACAATTTAACTTACTACCCAATTTCAAGAGCAGGCCTTCTAAAATATAGGCCTGAACAGTAGTTCTTGGAAAACCATCGAATAAAATACCACTGGAATTTGCATCTGTTTTAATTTTCTTTTCAATGATTTTTACAATTAATTCATCAGAAACCAATCCCCCTTTTTCTATTATCGACTTTGCCTCGAGTCCAAGATCAGAACCTTCAGCAATTTCAGTCCGAAGCATATCACCGGTGGAAATATATGTTAGATTATATTTCTTTAGCAATTTTTCCGATTGTGTACCTTTTCCTGCGCCCGGAGGGCCAAATAGAGCAATATTTAACATAATGAAATTGTTTTATAGCGTGTTGTATGAATTATAAATTATTCTTCAATAATATAAATGTCTTTTAAATTTCTGCCTTGTCTGTTATAATCTAGGCCATATCCAATAATAAACTCATTTCCTATATCAAATCCCTTATAATGAATTTCATAATCCCTGCTGAAAGCCTCTGGTTTAAATAGCAGAGTAGCAACTTTTATTTCATGAGCTCCCATATCTTTGAGTTGTTCCAAAACCCTCTCCATAGTTAAACCTGAATCGATAATATCTTCCACAACTACCACTGTTCGTCCATAAATATCCTCATCAAAGCCAATAAGTTGCCTTACTAACTGAGTAGATTCAGTTCCTGAATAAGATGCAAGTTTAACAAATGAAATTTCAGAATCAAGAGTTATGTTTTTAAGTAAATCAGCGGCAAACATAAAAGACCCATTTAAAACCGACAGGAATAAAGGTGTTTTGCCTTCCAAATCATTATTAATTTCCCAGGCCATTCTTTTCACCTCATCCTCTATTTTTTCGTATGGAATAAAGGGTCTGAACTGTTTATCGTGAACTTTAATTACATTCATTTTTATGCGTTATTTATCAAAAACTTACAAAGATAGAATTTAGGTTGAAAATACATCTATATGTATTTAAAATTTTTTGATAATTACTCCCCAAATGCAGAAATTCCAGTAATATCAAATCCTGTAATTAGTAAATGGATATCGTGCGTACCTTCATAAGTTATTACCGATTCCAGATTCATCATATGTCGCATTATTGGAAAATCGCCAGATATACCCATTGCGCCCAATATTTGCCTACTCTCTCTTGCAGTCCTTAATGCCATCTCCACATTATTGCGTTTTGCCATTGATATTTGTGCAGGAGTGGCACGATTCTCACTACGTAAAACTCCTAACCGCCAAACCATAAGTTGTGCTTTGGTAATATCAGTAAGTATTTCTGCAAGTTTTTTTTGTTGTAACTGAAATGATGCTATAGGCTTTCCGAATTGTTTTCTTTCCATAGCATAATTTAATGCTGTATCATAACAATCCATAGCGGCACCAATAACACCCCAAGCAATCCCATATCTTGCTGAATTTAGGCACATTAACGGTCCTTTTAAGCCTTTTATATTTGGTAGTAAATTTTCCTTTGGAACTTTTACATTATCAAACACGAACTCTCCAGTTATACTTGCCCTCAGAGACCATTTATTTTTAGTCTCCGGAGCACTTAAGCCATCCATTTGTTTATCAACAATAAGCCCTCTTATTATTCCCTCTTCATCTTTGGCCCATACAACACCCACATCGGCAATGGGAGAGTTTGTAATCCACATCTTAGATCCATTTAAAATATAATGGTCACCATTATCACGAATATTTGTAAGCATACTTCCAGGATCTGAACCATGATTAGGCTCTGTTAATCCAAATGCCCCCACCCATTCTCCGCTGGCTAGTTTCGGGAGATATTTTTGTTTTTGTTCTTCACTACCAAAGGTGTAAATTGGATACATAACCAAAGAAGACTGAACCGATGCTGCCGATCTTATGGATGAATCCCCTCTTTCCAACTCAGTCATAATTATTCCATAAGATGTTTGATCGAGGCCGGCTCCTCCATATTTTTCTGGGATATAAGGACCGAAAGCTCCAATTTCTCCTAATTCCTTAATGAAACGCATTGGAAACTCATGATTTTGAGCGGCATTATCTATTATCGGTTTTACTGATTTGTTTACCCAATTTCTTATGGCATCTCGTATAATCAGATGCTCTTCAGTGAACAATTCATCTATTTGAAAATAATCCGGAGGATTGTACATAATTCTCGATTTAAAAATAAGCCGTAAAGATAATTAAATTGTAAGTTTTACTACCTTTGAGACTTATAATTAAAACTCAAGTGAAAATGAAAAATGTAATTTACACCCCAAATGCTCCTGCCCCCATAGGCCCCTATAGCCAGGCAATTGAGCAAAATGGAATGCTTTTTATTTCGGGACAAATACCCGTTGACCCTCAAACAGGAAGCGTAGTTTCCGGTGGCATAGCAGAACAAACCGATCAGGTTCTAAAAAATATTCAGGCAGTTATTACTGAAGCCGGTTATGGCAACGATTTAGGTAAAATCTTAAAATGCACAATTTACCTTAGTGATATGGCAAATTTTGCAGGCATGAATACAGTGTATGCTGGTTACTTTCCAACAGAGCCGCCAGCAAGAGCTGCATTTGCAGTTAAAGATTTACCCCTTGGTGTAATGGTGGAAATAGAAGCCATAGCCATGAGGTAATTATCTCAAAAAATTTTTGTTACATATTTTTGATTACCCTGCTCAACTTATCCTGAGCAGTAGTGGCTACACCCTTTACATCAGGATTATCTAATATTCCCATGGTAGGTATAGGGTCTATTGCCGACACTTCTATTTCCCCATTCTCATGCTCCTCAACAATTACATTACAAGGAAGTAATGCGCCTATTTTATCTTCGGACTGTAATGCCTCATAAGCAAGGTGAGGATTACATGCACCTAAAATTTTATATCTCTTAAAATCAACATTTATTTTATTCTTTAGAGTGTCTTTAACATCAATTTCTGTTAACACTCCGAAACCTTCCTTTTGCAATTCTTCTTTTACTTTCACAAGGGCCTCATCATAAGATAAGTTTTTTAGAATTTTACTTATGTAGTAATTCATGTTTAGTATTTTTATGAATAAATTTTTTTGTCAGTTCATCAAATAGCGAGCCAATTGCCTATAAGTTCTCTTCCATATTCTGTCATAACTGACTCGGGGTGGAACATCAATCCTCTGAGGTCGTATTCCAAATGCTTAAACGCCATTGGTAATCCGCCTTCGTCATTCATTGTAATTTGCAGACATTCAGGAAAATCAACCTCGTTAATTATCCATGAATGATAATGACCGATCTTAAATTTAGGGGGTAAATGTTTAAATAAATCGTAATCACTTTTGACATTTCCAAAGTTTTGAATGCCATGCAATGGCTCAGGCAAAATTGTCAGTTTGGCCCCAAAATATTCGCCTATTGCTTCATAACCCAAACATATTCCTAAAATTGATTTTGTTTTATGATACTTTCCAATAAATGGAATCAACTGACCTGCTTCAGAACTAATTCCAGGACCGGGTGAAATCAGAACTCTATCGAACTCAACTCTAATATTTGTCAGTTCGTCATTTTTTACAATGGCATAATCCAAAGTTCCTGCTTGCTCAACTAATTGAACAAGATTATAGGTAAATGAATCGTAATTATCTATGATTAACAATTTCAATCTTAAGCTCTTTTAGGGCAAAACTAATATAAAAACTATTAATAATATTTTATACATAAATATTAATTATGTAAAGCCTGACAATTTTTCTTTTTCGAGGCTATATACCTGCTATTTAGTCAGTTAAATTAATATTTTTTAATATTTAAAAAGTCAAAATGACAATATTTTAGGAGTGGAATGAGAATTGAAAATAAGTACTTGAATTAAAAATTATGTTTAACAAAAAATATAGGAGGAACAAAAAATGACTTTAGTAAGAAGAAACGATGATTTGTTCCAAAACTTTTGGAACGACATTTTTGATGGAGACATTTTTGGAGTATCAAATACTTCGAGAGTAAAAGCAAATATTCCGGCTGTTAACATCAAAGAAACGGAAGAAAATTACAGCATAGAACTTGCAGCTCCAGGTATGAAGAAAGAGGATTTTGAACTAAATCTGGATAATGGTGTTTTGCATATCTCATCTGAGAATAAAGTTGAAAACGAGACTAAAGACGAGAAGTCGAACTACACTCGTAGAGAGTTCAATTATTCAAGTTTCAAGCGCTCGTTTACATTGCCAAATACTGCCGATTTAGGCAAAATAAATGCTGCATATAAAAGCGGCTTACTTCAAATAGAAATACCTAAAAAGGAAGAGGCTAAACCAAGGCCAATAAAATTGATTGAGGTATCATAATAATTTAGGCGGGAAATTCCCGCCTTTTTTTTTTGAAAGTCTGAAAAATTATTTATCATACTTTTGCCTGAACTAAATCAGGAAAAGATGTTTTTAAACAAAATACAAAGCACAGTTGAGAAAATGAATTTGCTGGGCGAAGCAAAACAAGCATTCCTGTTTATTTTAGATTTTAAATGCGACAAACCTTTGATTATTCCCCTTGAAAATATTAATGGTGATGAAATTTTATACTCTCTAAATGATAATTACAATTACGAAAAACCTTTACTTTCAGATACTCCTCTAGAATTTGATTTAGAAACCGTTACTAAAAAAAAATATACCAAAGCATTTAATTTAGTTCAAAAGCATATTCATCACGGTGATTCATTTCTACTAAACTTAACCATGCCCAGTAAAATAAGATCAAATTATTCATTAAAAGACATCTTCTTTGCCAGCAAGGCAAAATATAAACTATGGCTAAAAGATAATTTTGTTGTTTTTTCACCAGAAATATTTATCCAAACTAAAAATAATCATATAAGTTCATTTCCAATGAAAGGGACAATAGATGCCTCTATTCCTGATGCAAAAAACAAACTACTTTCCAGTGAAAAGGAATTGGCAGAGCATTATACAATTGTAGATCTCATTAGAAATGATTTAAGTATTGTTTCAAAAAATGTTAAGGTAGAACAGTTTAGATATATTGATAAGATAAATACAAATCGTGGAGAATTATTACAAATGAGTTCGAAAATTACTGGAGAATTAAATAACGGTTGGCAGTCCAATATTGGCAACCTAATTGTAAGTTTACTCCCTGCAGGTTCAATTTCTGGTGCACCGAAAAAGAAAACTTTGGAAATTATTCAAGAAGCAGAGGCCTATGAAAGAGCTTATTATACAGGTGTATTTGGTATTTTTGACGGGCAGGATATCGATAGTGGAGTAATGATTAGATATGTGGAAAAAACAAATGAGGGATTAGTATATAAAAGCGGTGGAGGTATTACTGCAAAAAGTAATTTGGAGGAAGAATATCAGGAGTTAATTCAAAAAGTTTATATCCCTATTAACTAAATGAAATGAAACTTTTCGAATCCATTAGTTATCAAAACGGCAATTTTCAAAACCTTGATTTACATCAAAAAAGGATGAATAATAGTCGAAAAAAACTATTTTCATCAGCAGATGATATAAATCTTTTTTCGGCTTTAAGCCGCGTGAATTTAAATAAATTTGAAAATGAACAATTATACAAATGCCGTGTTTTATATTCCAATGATATAGAAAAGGTCGAGTTTATTCCCTATAAAAAACCCCAAATTAAATCCTTAAAAATAATTCACAGCAATTTAAACTATGAATATAAATATGAAGACAGAGAAGAATTATCAAGTCTGTATGCTAAGCGGGAAAACTGTGATGATATTTTAATTATAAAAGATGAGTTAATAACAGACACATATTTCTGTAACATACTGTTTTATAATGGTAAAAATTGGATAACCCCTGAGAAGCCTCTGCTAAAAGGAGTGCAGCGTGCATACCTACTGAAGAATGAAAAAATAGAAACAGCCATTATTAAGCTTCAAGATTTAAAAAATTTCAGCAAAGCCAGATTGATTAATGCATTACTGGAATTTGATAATTCAATTGAAATTATGGTAAGCAACATAGTCTAAAATTTTATTTTATAGTGATATTTTTCATAATTTTGAAGTCTGAATTTTAAAGCCAATATTAATGAAACTTAGTAAAATAATTATTGTTTTATCATTTATTATCGCAACAAGAATAAGCGTTTTTGCAGGTGAAGGTATGTGGATACCGATGCTGTTGGAGGAAATGAATGAAACGGAAATGCAGGAAATGGGATTCAAACTAACTGCTGAAGATGTATATTCCATAAATAATTCCAGCATGAAAGATGCAATTATGCTTTTTGGAAGAGGATGTACATCCGAACTTATATCTGATCAGGGACTTATGCTGACAAACCATCATTGCGGTTTTAGTAATATCCAAAAACATAGTAGCGTTGAACATGATTATCTTACTGATGGTTTCTGGGCTATGGATAAATCTGAGGAACTACCAAATCCTGGACTTACTGCCACCTTAATGATAGAAATGCGAGACGTTACTACAGAGGTTTTCAATGGTATAAATGATAAAATGACAGAAGCAGAGCGTAAAGCTTTAATTAAGGATAATTCTAAAGCACTTATTGATGGTTTTGAAAAAGACTCTCCCTATAATGCAAGAATAATGGCTTTTTACGAAGGTAATCAATTCTATATGATTATTACAGAAACCTTCAGAGACATACGATTAGTAGGTGCTCCTCCTTCAAATATTGGCAAATTTGGTGGCGATACCGACCATTGGATGTGGCCACGTCATACAGGCGACTTTTCGCTCTTCAGAGTTTATGTGGGTAAAGACGGAAAACCTGCCGAATACTCAGAAGATAATATTCCATATACGCCTAAATACCACTTTCCGATTTCCTTAAAAGGAGCAAATAAAGGAGATTTCACTATGGTTTTTGGTTATCCGGCTCGTACCGAAGAATACCTGCCTTCTTTTGCCCTTGAACTTATAACTGAAATAGGAAATCCTCAAAAAATAAAACTTAGAGAAACTAGATTGGATATTTTTAAAAAATACTCCAAAAATGATGCTGAGGTGAGAATAAAATATGCTACAAAACATGCAAGGGTATCAAATTATTGGAAAAAAATGATCGGAGAAAGTGCCGGTATAAAACGAATGAATGCCATTGAAAAAAAGCAGGATTATGAAAATCGTTTTACTAAGTGGGTAAACTCATCAGATTATACCAAAACAGAATATGGCGGAATAATTTCCAGTTTTGAAGATTACTATAATCAACTTAAGCCTTTAAGTTTAGCCTATGATTATTTTTCAGAAGATGTTATGGCAATGGAAATTATTAAATATTCATTCAGCTTCCGCAGACTTGTGAATATGAGCATGGAAAAAAATCCTGATCTCGTCAAGATAAATGCTGAAGTAGAGCGACTTAAAAATTCTACTGCAACATTCTTTAAAGATTATTATAAACCTATCGATAAAGAAGTTGTGGGTAAGATGTTAATGTATTACGACCAAAATATTGAGGACATTTATAAACCTGAACTTTTTAATAAAATACATAAAAAGTTTGATTCCGATTATAAAGCCTATGCTAATTATTTATTTGAGAAATCGATTTTTGATGACAAAAATGAAGTTGAAGAAATTCTAAATAATTATAAACCTAAATATTATAAGAAACTGGCCAAAGACCCTGCATACAAATTAGCTAATGATTATTATTCAATCTTCAATAGTAAACTAAGAAACCCCTTAAATAATTTGTATACAAAAATTGACAGTTTACAACGGATTTATATGAAAGCTCAAATGAATATGGAGCCTGGAAAAAGATTTTATCCTAACGCAAACTTTTCATTACGTGTTAGTTACGGCATAGTTGAAGGCTATAGCCCAAAAGATGCTGTTCATTATAAACACTTTACTACCCTCGATGGAATAATGCAAAAAGAGAATCCTGATATCTACGATTATGTAGTGGAAGATCGTCTAAAGGAATTATATAATAATAAGGACTATGGTAAATACGCCGATAAAGATGGTAGTTTGCATGTTGCTTTTGTAGCTAGTAATCATACATCGGGAGGAAATTCGGGCAGTCCGGTTATAGATGCAAACGGCAACCTTATTGGTCTTAACTTCGATAGATGCTGGGAAGGCACAATGAGCGATATTGCTTATGATCCAAGTGTTTGCAGAAATATTTCTATGGATATAAGATATTTCCTATTCATCGTAGATAAGTTTGCCGGCGCAGGATATCTGGTAGAGGAAATGGATTTAGTGGAGTAAAGAACGCTAAAGGCCAAATAGTTAAGAGTTTTAAGTTATTAATTATTTCTTATAGTAAATAACGAATATACAATGGCTAAATACCTCTTTATTTTACAGAGTGGGAGAAAATTTAAAGTCTATAGATTAAATTAGTCCAAGTCCAACCAATTACCAAGCACCAATGACTAATGACTATTGTTCAGTTTGTCTTGTCCAATGGTTCATAACTAAGCATTTACAACAAAAACCCCCAACTTGCAACTTAAAATTCATCACTCATAACTCAAAACTCATAGCCGTTAACTTTTAACCTACCTTCTTATTTAAACTGTTAATAAATTCACAAATTAAGGTTATATTAAATCAATTTACAGTATTTTTGCAAATTATTTTTTGAAGCGATAATATCATGAATGAAGAAAAACTTTTTCAGGAATTTGAATCCGTTAGTACGGAACAATGGAAAGAAAAGATCATTAAAGATCTCAAGGGCGCCGACTACGACAAAAAACTAGTTTGGAAAACCAATAATGGTTTTAATCTGCAGCCCTTTTACAGAAATGAAGATCTGCAGAATTTGACATATCTCAATACCTTGCCAGGTGAATTTCCATTTACCAGAGGTAGCAAAAAACAGTCGAATAACTGGAATGTAAATCAGGTAATTATAGTTAATGATATTATCGAGGCTAATAAAAAGGCTCTTGATATCACAACTAAGGGAGTAGACTCCCTATCTTTTGCCTTTAGTGAAAAATACAAACCTACAGAAGAAGATATTGATACATTACTCGATAATATCAGAATTGATTCTATAGAAATAAATTTCAAAACCAACTATCCCATTCTATTAATTGAAATTATTGATAGTTTGGCACGTAAGTACAATCGTGAATTAGATAAGATTAAAGGGAGCGTTTTCTTTGATCCAATTTCTGTATACAGCAAAGGTGAAATTAATGACTTTGATAAATTTGCTCATCTGGAAGAATCCTTCAAACTTATTAATGCCTCTAAGCATCTAACAAATTTTCATTGCTTGACAATAGATGGAAGCATTTTTCATAATTCTGGTGGCACTACTGTAAGTGAAATTGCCATGAGTTTGTCTATTGCTGTGGAATATTTGAACTACCTGACGGACAAAGGTTTATCTACCGATGATATAGCAAAACATTTACGTTTCAGTTTCTCCACCGGATCATCATATTTCGTTGAAATTGCTAAGTTGAGGGCTTTGAGATATTTATGGGCTAAAATCATGAATGAATATGGGATAAATAATGATGATTCTGCAAAGATGTATATACATGCAGAAAGTTCAAAACGAAATAAGACTATCTACGACCCATACGTAAATATGCTGAGAACAACAACTGAATGTATGTCGGCAGCAATAGGAGGAGCTGATAATATTACTGTTCTGCCATTCGATCTTCCTCTGAATAAAAATTCGATAGTGGGAGAAAGAATCGCCAGAAACCAGCAACTGCTATTAAAAGGCGAGTCGTATTTTGATAAAGTTAGTGATCCTGCTGCTGGCTCTTATTATATTGAAAATATCACTGATAAACTTATAGAATCTTCATGGAAATTATTCCTAGATATTGATGACAAAGGAGGCTATCTGGAGGCATTCGATTCAGGTTTTATAACTGCACAAATTGATAGTGAGTCAAAAGAATTGTTTAAAGATGTTGCCACAAGAAAAAGAAGTATACTGGGAACAAACCAATACCCTAATCTAAACGAAAATTTTCCTGAAGTTATTGAAAAAGGTAAATCAAAACCTAACAACTCTTTAAAGCCAATACGAATATCAAGTGATTTTGAAGACTTAAGAATAAAAACAGATATTTATTCTCAATCTAATTCTAGGCCAAAAGTATGGATGTTTACCTATGGAAATCTTGCAATGCGCAAAGCAAGAGCACAGTTTGCAGCAAGTTTCTTTGGCTGCGCCGGATTTGAAATTATTGATAATCCGGGTTTTAAAACTATTGAAGAAGGAATAAAAGCTGCTAAAGAAGTAAAACCAGATATAGTTGTACTTTGTAGCAGTGATGAGGAGTATGCTAACTTAGTCCCAGAAGCATTTAAAGTATTGAATACACAATCAAAAATAGTATTGGCAGGGTATCCTAAAGATTTATTGAATTCATTTAAAGAAATTGGGTTAACGAATCTAATTCATATAAAGTCTAATGTATTAGAGGAATTACAAAGATATCAATCAGAATTGGGAATAAAATAAGCGGATTATAAAGTAGAAAAATAAAAGAGATGAAGCCAAAATTTAAAAATATAGATATAAAGAAAGTTCCAGAAAGCAAGTTAGACAATAGCAATAATGTTGTAGAGCACAATAACTGGACAACGGCAGAGCAGATCAATTTAAAATCGGTTTATTCTAAGTCTGATCTAAACGATGTTGAGCATTTGAATTATGCTGCAGGTATAGCGCCATTTTTGAGAGGTCCTTATTCTGCCATGTACGCCATGCGACCATGGACTATCCGCCAATATGCAGGCTTTTCAACTGCCGAAGAATCAAATGCTTTCTATCGTCGTAATCTTGCAGCAGGGCAAAAAGGACTTTCAGTAGCTTTCGACCTTGCCACACACCGTGGTTATGATAGCGATCATGAGCGTGTTGTGGGAGACGTGGGAAAAGCCGGTGTTGCCATCGATTCCATATTGGATATGGAAATACTTTTCGATCAGATACCTTTGAATAAAATATCTGTTTCCATGACAATGAACGGAGCCGTACTTCCTGTAATGGCATTCTATATAGTAACAGCCCTTGAGCAAGGAGCAAAACTTGAAGAATTGTCAGGAACAATTCAAAATGATATTCTGAAAGAATTTATGGTGCGGAACACCTATATTTATCCTCCTGAGCCATCAATGAAAATCATCGCCGATATTTTTGAATATACATCTCATAAGATGCCTAAATTCAATTCTATATCCATCTCCGGTTATCATATGCAGGAAGCAGGAGCAACAGCTGATATTGAACTGGCTTATACTCTGGCCGATGGGCTGGATTATATCCGAACAGGAATTAAAGCAGGTTTAAGTATAGATGAGTTCGCTCCCCGACTTTCATTTTTCTGGGGATTGGGAATGAATCATTTTATGGAAATTGACAAACTCAGGGCGGCCAGGATGTTATGGGCAAAAATTGTAAAACAGTTTAATCCTAAAAATCCTAAATCAATGGCTTTGAGAACTCATACTCAAACATCGGGCTGGAGTTTAACAGAACAGGATCCTTTTAATAATGTTGCCAGAACATGTGTTGAAGCAATGGGAGCAGCACTTGGTCATACTCAATCTCTGCACACCAATGCCCTCGACGAAGCTATTGCTCTTCCAACAGACTTTTCTGCACGTATTGCACGTAACACACAAATTTATCTGCAGGAAGAAACCGACATTTGTCGCTCTGTTGATCCTTGGGCAGGTTCTTATTATATCGAGAAGTTAACTAAAGAGATAGCCGACAAAGCCTGGGCTCATATTCAGGAAATTGAAGAAATGGGCGGAATGGCAAAGGCAATCGACACGGGTATCCCAAAGATGAGGATAGAGGAGGCCTCAGCACGTAAGCAAGCCCGTATCGATTCTAATAAAGATATTATTGTTGGAATAAACAAATACCGCCTCGATAAAGAAGATCCTCTGGAAACTCTTGAGGTTGACAATACAGCTGTGCGAATTGCCCAATTAAAACGACTTGATAAGTTAAAGTCAGAAAGAGATAATGTAAAGGTAAAAGAAAATCTAGCAGCCATTACCGAAGCCTGTAAAACAGGAAAAGGTAACCTTTTGGAACTGGCTGTTGAAGCGGCGAAAAACCGTGCCAGTTTAGGAGAAATATCATATGCCATGGAAGAAGTTTTTGGAAGATATAAAGCAACAATACGATCAATATCAGGAGTTTATTCTGCTGAAGCAGGAAGTGAAAAATCATTTACTAAAGCTCATGAGTTGGCTGACCAGTTTGAGAAAATGGAAGGACGTCGTCCTAGGATAATGATAGCCAAGATGGGTCAGGATGGACACGATCGTGGAGCAAAAGTTGTAGCAACTGCTTATGCCGATATTGGTTTCGATGTGGATATGGGACCATTATTCCAGACTCCTGCTGAGGCCGCCCGCCAGGCAGTGGAAAACGATGTTCATATTCTGGGAGTTTCCAGTCTTGCTGCAGGACATAAAACACTTGTTCCTCAGGTTATTGAAGAACTGAAAAAACTGGGTCGTGAAGACATTATGGTAATTGTAGGAGGAGTAATTCCATCACAGGATTATCAATTCCTTTATGATTGTGGTGTTGTGGCAGTTTTTGGACCTGGAACAGTTATTTCAAAAGCAGGAATTAAAATGCTTGAACTGCTTATTGAAACGAGAAAATAAAATTTTTAAATATTTTTTTGAACCCCTGTGATTTTTTCATGGGGGTTTTTTTATTCATCAAAATCCATTCCCTCTTTCTCCGCTTCTGCTTTTTTATGCTTGAAGTGTCGTACCCCTTTTTCGGTGGCGATACTATTAACAAAACTTTCAAACATTTGCATAAACATAGTGTTGAAGGAAAATTCTTCTGGTGGGAAATTATCAGGATTATGAAGGTCTATAAGACGACTTATGTAAAGCCTGGCTACTAATTCAATGCTTACATCATTACGATATAAGCCTTGTGAAATACCTTTTCTTAAGTTTATACTTATCTTCTTGAAAATAAAGTCGATACGCTTTTGAATATGTTTCTGAAATATTACCGGATAGGATTTTTCATAAGTATGTGTAATGGAAGGGCTAAAACTAAAAAAATTATTCGCCATTTCCTGACTTACTTTAAAAAGTATGTCTACAGCATCTTCATTTTCTTCAAAATTATTTTCGATAAAAATATCTTCAAATACTTTCCTTTCATTCTCAAGTACATATTCTACCAAAGTATTATCGGAAGTAATTTTATTCTTTTTCAGTTGAACAGCAATTTCAGGTATTTTCCTTAGTTTAGAAATCGTAATTGCTTCAATACCATCCTTATTGGCTATTTCTCTTATCTTACTAATTAGTAGTGTTAATTCCCCATTCATATGTTTATGGATAGTATAATAAAAGCGACAAAGTTAGAAAATTTGCAATAGGGGTTTAATAAATAGAACAAAAAAACAAAAATTAATCCACCAAAAGCATCTTCTTTGTCACACTTCCTTTTGCTGAAGAAAGCACAAAATAGTATACACCATTGATTAAATTATATTCATCTGGGCTAAACTGAATTTCATATTTACCTATCTCATAAACTCTGTCATCAATAACATTTGCAACAGTACGTCCATAGATATCCATAACCCTCAAATCAATATTTTGATTTTCTATTAATTTAAACTTTATGAAAGTACTTTCGTTAAATGGGTTGGGATAATTTTGTGAAAGACTGAAAGGAATTAACTCTTTATTTTCAGGTATATCTACTGTAAAATCTACTATTGCAGTATAAAGCGAACGAGAAGTTCCATCTGCCCTTATCCATATTGGACGAACTTGCCCATCATGGGCAGTTATGTTATTATAATCACCAAAGAAAACAGCAGAACTTGGGTAGAATTCACTTTCACTTACCAGCATATTTTCGAAGGTTTCTCCACCATCCTGAGATCTGGCAATATAAACATCTGTACCTGTTCCATCATGATTTCTTCTGTCATAAAAAACTAATATCACATCACCATTAGTCTGGTCAATGGTCATCCATGTGAAAAATTGATGTTTACCGGCTTCGTCATCATTAACTCTAATAGCATCTGACCATGTTTCCCCTCCATCTGTGGATTTGGCAATCCAAACGTCAGTGTCATCCTCACCATTTCTTTGGTCTGTCCAGTTTACATAAATATTTCCTCGTGTTTCTGTATAACTAATATCGCAACATGTAACAGGAAGTCCATTGCAACGACTGATACCGGGAATATCATAATCCCATCCACCTGGTTGTTCTGAAACGAAAATATCATTTTCAAGCCAGGTTTCTCCCTGATCAAGGGATTTATCGAAAACAATTCCTGCAGGTCCTGACCATGCAACATAAATTTCGCCATTGGGTCCAACTGCGGGTACAGCACCTTCAGTAGTATTATCACTATCTATACAGTTTCCTGAAACTTCATTTATTTGTACTGCTTCCGACCAAGTATCACCGGCATCAGTAGACTTACTAAACATGATATTGCTATACTTATCAGGATCACCTGTCCCATATTCATCAAACTGAGTCCATGTTACATAAATATTATTATTGGCACTGTCAACTACAGCCCACTCTTTATCCTGAGCCTTATCGCCATTTTTACCCATATAAGAACCATCAGACCAATCACCACTATCAAAATTATATTTTTGGCCATAAATACGGTCAATCCAGGGTCCTCCACTTGCGAATGAAAGATGGAAAAAGTAAAAATCTCCGGCCGTATCTACAATGATACATGGATCTCCCCAAACCTGATAACCAGGTGAAGTTAATATTCCTGATGTCCATGAATATCCACCGTCATTTGAAATAAAATATTTATCAGTATTTGCTCCTGCAACCAAATGCATTGGATTATTTGGATCCATTGAAATTGATGGCTCATTAGGTCCAGCAGTATTACTTATGAGAATGTTTTCATACTGTGCATTAACAAAAACATAAATACTTAGTAATAAAATGATTAGTAAAATTCGTTTCATATGAATATTTTTAATAGTTGACTAATTTACAATTTAATTAGTTGCTTAAGCATATTTATGAATTTGCAATATCAAGATTTATTTTCTTCTCACTTGTAGCAATAATTGAGGTAATTGTAGAGTCGCCAGTAACGTTTACAGCAGTTCTGATCATATCAAGGGGTCTGTCGACTGCAAAAATGAGTGCTATTCCTTCGGAAGGTATTCCCACAGAAGCCAAAACAATTATTAACATTACCATTCCAGCTCCTGGAACTGCTGCTGATCCAATGGAGGCTAAGGTAGCGGTTAAAATAATTGTCAGTTGTCCGCTTAAGCCCAAATCCATTCCATAAACCTGAGCCAGAAAAATAGCTGCAACTGCCTGATATAAACTAGTTCCATCCATATTGATTGTTGCCCCAAGAGGCAGAACAAAACTGGATACTTCCTCAGAAACGCCTAGTTTTTCTTCTGCAGTCTCCATTGTAAGTGGCAATGTTGCAGCACTGGAACTTGTGGAAAACGCAAGTAACTGCACCGGTGAAAGCGACTTGAAAAAATTACCCAATTTAATTTTAGTAAAAAACTTAATGAATAATGGATAAATTAAAAATATCATTAGCAAAAGCCCAATGATTACTGTAATAGAATAAACTCCCAATGACAAGAATAAATATTTCGTATCCTCCAGATTATCTCCTGTTATATCTACAATTAAACCTCCTATAAGAGCAAATACACCCAGAGGAGCCATTTTCATAATAAAATCTATTATTTTAAGCACAATTTCATTAAGATTTTCGAAAAGGCGTCTGACATATTTTGTATTCTTCTTTGGGATTGAAATCATGGCAACTCCAAAAAGTAAGGCAAAGAATATCACTTTGAGCATAGATGTATTATCTGACATGGCACCAATAATATTGTCAGGTACTATCTCAATTAAAAACTGTAAAGGACCTTCTTCCTCCATTTTTACTGCTGTAGCTTCTTTTTGTTTTACATTTTCTGCAAATTTTTGTTCAAATTCAACAGCCTGATCTTTTGGAAAAAAATCTCCTGGCCTGGATACATTTACTATCAATAATCCCACACTAATTGCAATAACTGTTGTGAGCAGGTATAATCCAATAGTTTTAAACCCAATACGAGAAAGTTGAGAAATATCTTTTAATTGGCCCACCCCGTTTATCAATGACACCACTATTAATGGCATTGCAATTAATTTGAGTAGGTTTATAAAAATCGTCCCCCATGGCTTTATATAATATAAGGTGAATTCCTTCCAGCCAAATTTCACTGCGAGTATTCCCCATATAACTCCAATAGCCATACCTATTAATATCTGCCAATGAAAGGCTAGTTTTACTTTCTTCATCAGGTAAAATTTTATTAGTCAAAAATACTTAAATTTGATGCAAATAAAAATCTAATTAGATTATGTTGGAAACAAGGAAGAAAATTGGAATATTGACTGCCGGAGGAGATTGTCCCGGATTAAATGCTGCAATACGTGGAGTAGCAAAAACAGCAATAGTAAAACATAATATGCAGGTGTTTGGAATATCTTCTGGATTTCAAGGTCTTATTGACAAAGATTATGTTGAACTAAGCGAATCCTCCGTTTCTGGCATTTTAACATTGGGTGGAACAATTCTCGGGACTTCAAGAGTAAAACCATTTAAGAAGAAAAAGTCGAAAGACACTGATAAACCAAAATTAATAAAGAAGCATTATAAAGAATTGGGGCTCGATTGTTTAGTATGCATAGGAGGAAATGGAACACAAAAAACCGCTGCAGGACTTGCTAATGAGGGATTGAATGTTATCGGGATTCCAAAAACAATCGACAATGATGTATGGGGAACAGAACAAACATTTGGTTTTGACTCTGCACTTTCGATTGCAACGGATGCCATTGACCGCCTACATTCAACTGCCAACTCACACAAACGTATAATGGTAATTGAAATCATGGGGCATCATGCAGGGTGGCTTGCACTTTATTCAGGATTAGCAGGTGGTGGTGATGTTATATTACTTCCTGAACTGGATTATAATATCAAAAAAATAAATAGTTACCTTCTGGGAAGAGCAAAGAAAAAGAAACCATACTCAATAGTTGTTGTTGCCGAAGGTATAAATGTTCCAACAAAACAGTCGGCTTCAACATATATCTCTGAACAAATTGAAAAAGGTACCGGACTTGAAACAAGAAATACAATTTTGGGTTATTTGCAGCGTGGTGGAAGTCCAACTGCAGCCGACCGATTACTAGCATCGAGTTATGGAGCCCATGCAGTAAATCTAATTGCAAATAATGAATATGGGAAAATGGTAGCTGTTGTTAATGACAAAATCACAAGTGTACCTCTTGAAGAAATTGGCGGAAAGTTAAGATTGGTACCCTCTGATCACCCTATGATTGAAAGAGCATTTGGCCTAGATATTTGTTTAGGAGGAAAGCATAGTAATTAGATAGTCAATCAATTTATTGTTATTTTTATAGTTTAAAAAAAATAAACTGCAACTTAATAAAAAAAAATATTGTCATATTCGCAACAAAAGTCTAAATCATCTGTTATTAGTAAGGATTTTTTTTACTTTAGCCCCGCTTAAAATTAATAAGACATTGAGGTTTAAAAACTACATAATTTTATTTATATCTATAATGCTGTTGCCCACTTTGGGAATTAGTCAGCAAGCACCTCAGTTTACTCAATACAAATACAGCCAAATGTACATCAACCCTGCTTTTGCAGGCATGAGTGAAGGCATATGTATCAATGGATTAGGAAGACAACAGTGGAGTGGGTTTAAAGACAGTGAGGGTAACAGTGTTGCACCAAATACATTTATGATTTCTGCTGATTCTCCTATAAAAGTTTTACATGGTGGAATTGGTGGTTCAATTACACAAGATAAACTTGCACAGTGGTCGGATATCAGTCTTCAAATAGCATATTCCTATCATATGGATTTATCACTTGGATCTTTAGGAATAGGTGCTGGAATAAATCTTACTAACAGAAGCATCGACTTTTCAACATTTACACCTTTTCAGGATGGGGATCCTGTTCTACTAACTGCAGAGCAAAGTTCTATGGTTTTTGATGTTGATTTCGGTTTATTTTTTCGCTCCCCTGACAGGTTTTATGTAGGGGTATCTGCAACAAACCTATTGGAATCAGCGGCCAAAAAACTTACTGCCAACGATGTTGGTGTAATGAATGACAGAGCTCTATATATAGTAGGTGGATATCAGTTTTTACTCCCCAACAATCCTAGTTTTGAAATAGAGCCATCCCTACTAATATACAGTGATATAACTACTACACAATATAATTTATCAACAGTCGTTAAATATAATAACCGATTTTGGGGAGGATTAAATTATCGGTTCCAGGAATCAATTGGAGTTATGATAGGAATGTCGGTAAAAGATTTTCGTATTGGATATTCATATGACATACCTACTTTAACGGTCGGCGTGCCGGGTAGCCATGAAATTCATTTAGGATATTGCTTCAAAATTAACGTCGATAGAAGTGGTACGAGATATAAAAACACAAGATATTTATAATTTAAAAAAAATAATATAACAAATATTAGTTTTATTTTTTTATTTTTGGGCACTCAAAAATTAAATAAAGAGGATTACACAGATAATAAAATCAAATTTTCATTATGAAAAGACTTATTCTATACTTAGTCGTTATTGTATTTTTAGGGAGTTG
>PKTD01000270.1 GCA_002869315.1 Marinilabiliales bacterium
GCGGTTGGTTACGCTAGGTTAGCAACGATAAGCCTACCTTCATTAAAATTTACGCTTGCGCCAAAACTTCAGCGCAGGAGCAAGGAGGGCAAAGAATAACAACCTGACAATTCCTCCAACACAATGTTCCATAGGACGAGGAGCCCAAATTATCGAAGGTTAAAAATTCATTCATCATTTATAATTTATCATTCATAGCTGCTCACTCCTCACTGCTTTGCCCTTCATTAAAAATATCCGTCTGCCTCTGTATGGATTCCTTATGGATAATATTCAGCATTCGCTTTAAAAACTCTTCTTCTAACTTAAGTTGAGAACCAATTGCAAGGCGATCTTCAATAATACCAGCCCAGCGTTTCATTTGAAGAATAGTAATATCATTGTCTTTTTTGTAGTGACCGATATCATCGATAATTTCCATTCTTTTAGCAAGAATCTGAAGAAGTTCCACATCCAGTTTGTCTATTTCCGACCTTAGTGTTTCAAGTTTCGATTCAAAAGAAATATCACCATCTGTTTCTCTGATTTTTAATGTATTGAGAATTTTTCCAAGACTGCCAGGGCTTAACTGTTGTGCAGCATCAGTAAGTGCAATCTCAGGATTGTGGTGAGTTTCTATCATCAGTCCGTCCATTTCAAGATCGAGAGCCTTTTGAGAAACACTTTCTATCATATCTCTTTTTCCGCAAATATGACTTGGATCGACTATTATTGGTAAATCCGGCACTAGTCTTTTCAATTCTATGGGGATTTCCCACATGGGCGCATTCCTGAATTCAGAACTTCCAAAATAGTGAAAACCCCTGTGAATGGCCATAATCTTGTTTATACCAACAGCGTTAATTCTTTCTATGGCTCCTATCCATAATTTTAAATCAGGATTAACAGGGTTTTTTACAAGAACAGGAATATTAGTTCCTCTCAAAGCATCAGCAATTTCCTGCACTGAAAATGGATTTACTACTGTTCTTGCACCTATCCAAAGTATGTCCACATTATGTTTTAATGCCTGCTCGATATGCTCAGGGCGTGCAACTTCAACAGCAGTTTTGAGTCCTGTTTCCGCCTTTGCCTTTTCAAGCCACTTTAAGCCCTTGCTTCCAATTCCTTCAAATTCTCCAGGACGAGTACGTGGTTTCCAGATACCAGCCCTGAAAACACTTACCTGATTTATTTTTGCAATTTCTCTGGCAGTTTTTAATACTTGCTCTTCATTCTCGGCGCTGCACGGACCTGCTATTACCAATGGAATTCCTGGGGTTTTTACCCACTCTTCTGCCAGTAAAATGTCTAAATCAGTGCTCATGCGGCAAAGATATGAAAACATGTTATTAAAAAACTACTACTATTTTCCTTGATTTTTCAGTTTTTCTTAAATTTGGAAGTCTTTTAAAACCTAAATAATGAAAAAACACTTTACCGAAAAACAAATAAATATTTCCACACTTTTAGGTGGGCCTCTTGCTGGAGGACTTATGCTTTACAGCAGTTTTAGAAAACTTGGGAAAAAAGATGAAGCAAGGATTGCATTATCTGTAATGGTTTTTCTGGCTATAATATTTTGGGTATTAGTATTTAATATTGAAAATGAATTGCTAGGAAGATCCCTGGGAATTTTAGCAACTGCATTTTTTGTTGGTTTAACATCACTTACCTATAAAAGATACTTGAAGGAAAAAATTAATAATAAACTCGATGAAGGTGCCGGAAAATCATCCTCCTGGCTAATACTGCCCTATAGTTTAGGAGGCTTAATTATTTCGTTGGTTATTTTTTTTCTTATAGGTATGAATCAGGATCCTTTTGAAGGGAGCAAAACTTTGTATGGTACAACCGACAATGAAATATTCTATGATAAAGGAAATATAGGGCTGGAATCATTAAATAAAATTGCCGGTGTTTTAAAACGCTACGGCTATTTTAATGATGAAAGTCAAATGTCAGCAAGAGCAGTAATTTATGATAATAGTCTAAAAGTAACTATTATTTTATCTTATGATGTGTATAATAATGCTCAGGTAAATGATGCATTAAAGCAAATGAAAAATAGTATGCAGGCTACTTTAGCTATGCCCTCAAAAGTGGTTGTAGAATATTATGATTTGGGAGGTAATGCGTATTTTAGAACATTTTAGTCTGTCGTATTGGAGGTGACCTGATATTATTATTTCTTATCTTAAAAATTTCTACGGCCTTACTATTTTATTGATGATTCATTAAATCAAATAAATTAGATACATTTGCCAATATATATTATTTGAATGAAATTTAAAGAATTAAACCTAAATCCTAATGTAATTGAAGCTATTTCTCATATGGGTTTTGAAAATGCAACACCTGTACAGGAGATGGCAATACCGCAAATTCTGGAAGGCAATGACCTTATAGCTTGTGCACAAACTGGCACCGGTAAAACGGCGGCTTTTATTTTACCAACTCTCGATCAAATATCCCGTGAGCATCAAAAGGAAACCAGTGTTTTAGTTATAGTTCCTACACGTGAATTAGCGGTACAAATAGACCAGCAAATACAAGGATTTGCATATTTCACACCAGTTTCATCACTGGCTGTATATGGGGGTGGCGATGGTCAGGATTGGGTGCAACAGAAGAAAGCCCTTTCCATGGGAGCCGATATCATTGTTGCAACACCTGGCAAACTTATTTCACACCTTGCAAATGGATATGTAAAGTTTGATAAACTTAAACATCTTATTTTGGATGAGGCCGACCGTATGTTAGATATGGGCTTTAATGAGGATATAATGAAGATTATCAGTTATTTGCCTAAAAAGCGCCAGTCTTTATTGTTTTCAGCTACTATGCCTTCTGAAATTCGAATCCTTGCAAAGAACATACTTAATAAACCTTTCGAAATTAATATTGGTCTTTCAAAACCTGCCGCAGGCGTACTTCAAGCAGCATATCTGGTTTATGATGCGCAAAAAATTAAACTTGTAAAATCGCTTATCAATAATAAGCCTGAACTTAAAAGTGTATTGATTTTCAGTGCAACACGTAAAAAAGTATTTGATATTTCCATTGCATTACGCACTAAAGAATATAAAGTAGGTGCCATTTCATCTGACCTTGATCAGGATAAGCGGGAGGATATGTTAAGGTCGTTTCGTTCAAAAGAAATTAAGGTAATGGTGGCAACTGATGTGCTGAGTCGTGGTATCGACATCAAGGAGATAGACTTGGTAATTAATTTCGATGTGCCGGGAGATGCTGAAGATTATGTTCATAGGGTAGGAAGAACTGCACGAGCCGATGCTACGGGGATGGCGCTAACACTTATCAATGAAGATGATATGTATAAGTTTCATAAAATAGAGAAGCTTATAGAAACTGAGGTGAGAAAATTGCCTCTACCACCTGAGTTAGGAGAAGGCCCTAAATGGGATATTAAATTCAGGCCACAACAAAGAGGAGGATTTCGAAAGAAATCTAATTTTAGTAAATCACAGTCGAAAGGAAAGTCGAGTTATAACAAGCCTAAGAGCAATAAACATCGAAATTTTAAAAAGACAAATAACAATAATAATAAAGCAGATTAGGCTCTTATATACCTTATTCCTAACATCTTAATTAAATATCCTAGAAGAGGTATTTGTAATATTTTTTTCTCATCATTATCATTTGAGATTATAAGCCAATTACTTAAATCATCAATATTGGAACTCACATATGCTCTCTTAGCATTAATGCCAACTTTTTTGTCATCATCCAGAAAAGATATAGTCTCAGATTTATTGATATTTTTTAAATACTTTTTGTATTTTAATACAGGTCGATAGTATTTCAGGATCTTTATAAAGTTATCCGCATTTACCAGAACATTATTGCAACTATTGCAGTAACCGATTTTTATCTCGTTAAACTCATATTCATCAGATTTTACATTTATATCACATTGGCAGCAATACAAATGCATGCTATTTCCTGAGTTTATAAATAGGTCTTTGCTCATGCTTTTTCTAAATTTTGAAAACCCAAGAATTATTTTGAACAGTCGATATTGCAGTATAATTAATAAAATGAAAACTACATTAAATGTTATATTTAACTCCTCTTCAAATAATACCCCATCATATAAGCCATGCGCCACAGAAGCAATGATAAGTGACAATAATATGCCCAGATAGTTTTTATGGACTTTCCTGTGGATATAGTATGCCAGTCCCATATAACCTGAAAATGATATATGACCAAGAACCGAAAATAATGATCTTTGGAAAAGTAGAGTAAGTGAATTATTTGCGCCAAAAGAATAGAAGATATTTTCAATTATTGCAAAGCCTAAGGAGATGGCTGTAATATATATTATTCCATCAGATATTTCATTAAAATAATTGACTAATATTATTAAGGTTAACAGTTTAGATAGTTCTTCAATAAATCCTATTTTAATAATGGCATCTAAAAAGTTGTATTGAACCTCAACAAACTCATAAAAGATTAATGA
The DNA here is from genome assembly GCA_002869315.1 of Marinilabiliales bacterium. Lineage (GTDB taxonomy): Bacteria > Bacteroidota > Bacteroidia > Bacteroidales > F082 > BM524. The sequence goes on from PKTD01000270.1 coordinate 4,469, forward strand.
AACTATAACTGAACTTATTCCACCAAGAATTGAAACGATGAGTAATTTAAAAAAAGGTTCTTTTTCATAAAAGTCGAGACTTCTTATTTTAAGCAAATAGAGCAAGCCAATAAATGTGGCTATAATAATTACTGATAATTGTTGATAGTCCATTTTACTATATCTTAACAGAAATAAATTCCTTTTAGTTTTAATAATTCGTTTAATAATATTGCAGTAAAAATAATCTAATTCAAACTAATATTTAATTTTCCTGCTTTCAATTATTTGGAAATATTAATTTCAATTTTCTACGAATATTCCGGCACTTTCA
>PKTD01000140.1 GCA_002869315.1 Marinilabiliales bacterium
AATAATAGTTTTTATTTTAATGATAGGTGGTGCCTTTTGGATAGTTAATTCCAGTAAGTCGATCGACATAGGAATTTATTCTTTTTTGAAATATACCGAGAAACTGGAGCAAAACAGATTGCTCAAAAAAGTAGGCGTAAATAATATTGTTATAACTCTTATAATGCTCATGTTCAGTATTTTTGGTGCTGTATTTGGAATGAGTGAGGAAACCATAGCTTTTATAGTAATAATAGTACCTCTTGCCATTTCAATGGGATATGATTCTATTGTTGGAGTGAGCATGGTGTTTGTTGCGGCCGGACTTGGATTTGCAGGTGCTGTTTTAAACCCATTTACCATTGGGATTGCTCAGGGCATTGCCGATTTACCTCTTTTTTCGGGCTTTGGTTACCGACTCTTTGTTTGGTTTGTAATTAATATAGTTGGTATAACATGGATTTTACGATATGCTTCTAAAATAAAAAAGGATCCGAAAAAGTCGTTGGTATATAAAGATGATGAATATTGGAGAAATAAATCTGTTGCAGACATTGATAATCAGGAAACCAAAACTCCCAAGGCAGCATGGATAGTGTATGTGCTATTGAGTATTGTTCTTGCAATCTTTTCCTGGATATATCCAATAACAACTATGAGCATAGGTAATACTGAAGAGATACTACCTATGGTTCCAGTAGCCAGTGGATTATTTGTATTATTGGGCTTATTAAGCCTCAGAAAAGGCATGCATTTTTTTATTTTAAACCTGCTTTTGTTTACTATTATATTTTTAATAGTTGGGGTAATGGGCTATAGTTGGTATATAATGGAAATTGCCAGTCTGTTTTTTGCTTTGGGAATACTATCGGGGATAGCAGCAAATTATGGAGCAAACCGTATAACCAAGGAATTTATTGATGGTGCAAAAGATATTATGTCGGCAGCATTGGTTGTAGGTCTTGCCGGAGGAATACTCGTTATCCTGGAAAATGGTAAAATAATAGACACAATTTTAAATAGCGTTGCAGGATCAATGTCAGGACTAGGGAAACTTGGTACTGTAAGTGTAATGTATGTAATACAAAACTTCATTAATGTTATCATTCCTTCAGGATCGGCAAAGGCAGCACTTACAATGCCAGTTATGGCTCCCTTCTCCGATTTAGTTAATTTGAGTCGACAGGCAACCGTAATGGCATTTCAGTTTGGTGATGGATTCACAAATATGATAACGCCAACATCAGGTGTATTAATTGGTGTTCTGGGAGTGGCCAAAATTCCCTATGATAAATGGGTAAAATGGATAACTCCTTTTATGATAGTTCTAATAATTTTAGGGTGGTTGCTACTTATACCAACAGTTACTATGCAACTTGATGGTTTCTAAGGATAATTTGTAAAAATCCCATCCACATTCATATTCTCCATCTTGCTTTTATCTGATTCTTCGTTAACAGTGTAGGCAAAAACCTTATAACCAGAATTATGTATTTTATCTACAATTTCATTAGTCAGAAATTCGAAATTGGCATTTATAGAATATGCCTTTAATTTATCAGCAATCTCATGGAAATTTTCGGGGACATGTTCAAACAATACTCCTGTTTTAATTTCAGGCATCAGTTTGTGGAATTTTAGTAAATCTTCATGATTAAATGAAGATACAAGGAAATCCTCTTTTTCCCATACGGAAGACTCCATTTGCCTTTTTATTGCTTTGGCTACTTCCTTATATGATTTCTTCCCTTTTATTTCTATATTAACCATGGACTTCCCATTAATTGCCTCAAGTGTTTCATACAGAGTAGGAACTGTTTCCCCATTATCTGTATCAAAACTCTTTATTTCTTCCAACGATAGTTCACTTACAAAACCTTTGCCGTTAGTTGTCCTGTCTATCGTAAAATCATGAATAACAATAGCTTCTCCCGATTTACAAACATGAACGTCAAATTCTATCATCTTGGCTCCCAATTCCAATGCTCTTAAAAAGGAAGCGATAGTGTTTTCGGGTTTATGCCCGGATGCGCCTCGGTGTGCTATTATTAGCATGATTTCAATTTAACTATAAAAATACAATAAATTGTTTATCGGTTTGAAGGATAGGAAGATTAATGGATTAGAGTATTAATGGATAAATAATCCAGAGAGCACTAAAGATTGTTACAATTCAATACCCTAATCACTTTACAATAAAAAAGGGCCATCCACAACGAACAGCCCTTTTTATATATGTGATTTTTTTGATTTTACATCATTCCCGGCATTCCACCGCCACCCATTGGAGGCATCATTGGTGCTGCTGAGGCATTTTCATCAACATGTTCAGTAAGAACACATTCTGTAGTTAACAGCATACCTGAGATAGAGGCCGCATTTTCAAGAGCAACACGAGTTACTTTTGTTGGATCAATAACACCTGCTTTAAACAAGTCTTCGTAAACCTCAGTTGCAGCATTAAATCCGAAATTACCTTTTTCTTCTCTAACCCTGTTTACAACTACTGATCCTTCCATACCGGCATTTTCAACTATCATACGCAATGGTTCTTCCAAAGCTCTTTTAATAATTGCAATACCTGTATTTTGGTCCTCGTTTTCACCTGTAAGCTTCTCTAGTTTCTGTGAAGCACGTATAAGAGCTACACCACCACCAGGGATTATTCCTTCTTCAATGGCAGCTCGTGTTGCAGCAAGAGCGTCATCGAAACGATCTTTCTTTTCTTTCATTTCTACTTCACTTGCAGCACCTACATAAATAACAGCAACTCCACCTGCTAATTTAGCAAGGCGTTCCTGAAGTTTTTCCTTATCATAGTCTGAAGTAGTAGTTTCAATTTGTGCTTTGATTTGTTTAACGCGAGCCTCAATATTGTCTTTTTCACCTTTTCCACTTACTATAGTTGTATTTTCTTTATCTATAGTAACTTTCTCAGCTTCTCCTAACATTTCTAAACTTGTATCTTCAAGTTTATATCCTTTTTCTTCAGAAATTACAACACCACCTGTTAATATAGCAATGTCTTCAAGCATTTCTTTTCTACGATCACCAAAACCAGGAGCTTTAACAGCTGCTACTTTTAAAGATCCGCGTAAACGGTTCACAACTAATGTTGCAAGTGCTTCTGATTCAACATCTTCAGCGATGATGATAAGGGCGCGACCTGTTTGTGCAGCTTTTTCCAATACTGGTAAAAGATCTTTCATTACAGAAACCTTTTTATCATAAATAAGGATATAAGGATTCTCATAAACTGCTTCCATCTTTTCTGTATCAGTTACGAAGTAAGGGGAAATATATCCTCTGTCGAATTGCATACCTTCAACAACGTCAACGTATGTTTCTATACCTTTTGCTTCCTCAACAGTTATAACACCCTCTTGTTTAACTTTGTCCATTGCCTGAGCAATTAAGCTACCAATTGATCTGTCGTTATTTGCTGAGATAGAAGCAACCTGCTCAATCATCTCGTTATTGTCGCCAACTTGTTTTGTGCGACTTTTTAAATCTTCAATAACGCTAATTACTGCCTTGTCGATACCACGTTTCAAATCCATCGGATTTGCACCTGCAGTAACATTTTTAAGTCCTGTAGTATAAATAGACTGAGCAAGAATAGTTGCTGTAGTTGTACCGTCACCGGCAAGGTCATTGGTTTTTGAGGCTACCTCTTTAACCATTTGTGCACCCATGTTCTGTACCTTATCTTCAAGATCTATTTCTTTTGCAACGGTAACTCCATCTTTAGTTACCTGTGGTGCGCCAAATGATTTTTCAATTATAACGTTTCTGCCCTTAGGTCCTAATGTTACTTTAACTGCATTTGCTAATGCGTCAACGCCTTTTTTAAGACCTTCTCTAGCTTCGTGATTAAATAAAATGTCTTTTGCCATTTTTTTAAATTTTATAGTGTTTTAAATTATTTACTGAATTAAATTACCGCCAAAATATCATCCTGGCTCATTATTAGATAATCTCCACCTTCATATGAGATTTCAGTCCCTGAAAACTTTCCGTAAAGAACAAGATCCCCTACTTTTACTGTAACAGGACTGTCTTTCTCAGTAGGCACTGCTACTACTGTACCTTGTTGTGGTTTTTCCTTTGCTGTATCAGGAATTATAATACCTGAAGCTGTTTTTTCTTCAGCAGGAGTTGGTAGGATAATAACCCTATCTCCAAGTGGTCTAATATTAACTTTACTCATATCGATATCTATTTAGTTTAATTTTTCCTTTGCTAGTCATATTTTATGCCAAATTAGAATACAAAAAAAAATGTCAGACTGTAGTGACAATCTGACATTTTAAATATCTTTTTTCAAGAAAATCTACTGACCATCTTCTTTTGGTGGTGGTGCTTGATAATCTATAGGAGCTGCAGTGCTTGATTGCTCAATCTGATCTCTTAACTCAGTGTCCTGCTGACCAGCAGTATCAACTTGTCGTGGAATTATCATTGCCGCTGATAAACTTAATACCAATAATGCAATGGCAAGTGTCCATGATGCTTTTTCCAGAAAATCTGCAGTTTGTCTAACACCCATGAATTGTGAGCCACTTCCTGTGAAGTTTGCAGCTAATCCGCCTCCTTTTGGATTTTGTACCAAAACTACTAACCCAAGTAAAACACTTGCAAGTAAAATAAGTATGGAAATAAAAATATACATCTCAATTTATTTAATTATTATCTTCTTTTTCAGCCTTTTCAATTAGGGCTGCAAAGTAA
>PKTD01000049.1 GCA_002869315.1 Marinilabiliales bacterium
ACTTAACTGTAAACAATTCGATGGATGTAAAAGCAAGTGGAGCCTCCAGCGTTTACTACAAAGGAGATGCAATCATAAACAGCCAAAAACTAAGCGGTGACTCTAAAATTGTAAAAGTAGGATAGATATTTTATAAACTATTGTTTGTCAAACCGTAACTCTGAGCAAATTTTATGGGAATCTTTCCTTTTTGTCCGGAGTTGCGGTTATTTCCTATTAAGCAACTTCTTATCCTTTATTTCCTTCAAGTTGTTTTATAAACCTTCGCAAACCTTTTCGTAATTTTATAACAAACAGGCCTAAAAGCCGGAAAGCATGATGCTTAGGCAGCACAGTGTATTCTGTAAGCAGAAGTAGTGTGCTCGCTCTCTATTTCTCTTAATAAATCCACTAAATCAAATAAATGTTTTATGGCTTTTTTCATTTAATTAAAACCTAAAAACTGTATCCTTGCATTTTTATATTAATAAGTTATCAAATACTATTTTTTCTAATTCAAATAGAATTAAACATGCAAAATCAAATAATTACCATAAGTAAAAAACATAAAGAAACAGCCCGATTAATTTACGATAGGATTAAAGATAATATCACTCCAAAATATATTCTTACAGTAACTGGAGAAGTTGGTACAGGTAAATCAACAGTTTGTTATCTGCTGGGGCGGTTATTGAGAGAACAAGGCCTGAAAGTAAAAATAATGGAACTAGATAATTACTATAAAATACCTCCTCTTGAAAGAAAGGAATGGAGAAAAAACCATGGTATAAAGGAAGTAGGACCCGATGAATACGATTGGGAAAAAATTTATAAAACCATAGATGATTTCAAGAACAACCGCATTACAAAAGTACCTTATGTTGACCTCTTTACCGACTATGTTGATGAGTTAACAACAGACTTTAAGGGCGTAGATGTATTAATTATAAAAGGCTTGTATTCAATAAAGTGCAGAGAGTCGAAATTTAAAGTTTTCATCGAATTGACATATGAAGAATCAAAAAGTGTAAATCATTTTGTGGAGAATGAAAATCTTGATAATTTCAGAATGCAAGTAATCAGAAAGGAACAAGAAGAGGTTAAAAAATTAAAAGAAGGAGTAGATTTTTTTGTGAATTTCGATTATGATGAAGAGTATTACCATCTCTAATAAATAAGTTAATATCATTAGCTATTTAAGTTTTACATGATATTTACTACTTTAGCTTATAACACTAAATCTACAGGATATGACTAATAATAAACCTCTTAATTCATTTATAATTACGCGTTATATTAATGAAGAAGCCTATGGTGGCCTTATTCTTATCGCGGCTGCTATTGCTGCTATTGTATGGGCAAACTCATCATTTTACGATTTCTACACCTATTTATGGTATGATTTACAAGTGGGATTTGCCTTTGGCGATTTTAATATGATAACCTCTCTTCATTATTGGATAAATGATGGTTTAATGGCCATGTTTTTCTTTATGGTAGGACTTGAAATAAAAAGGGAGGTAATGAATGGAGAATTGTCTTCGTTAAAGAAGGCCTCTATGCCTATTGCGGCAGCTGTGGGTGGAATGTTAATTCCAGCAGTTATTTATTCTGTAATTGTTTTTCAAAATCCTGAATTTCTTGATGGTTGGGGAGTCCCAATGGCAACGGACATTGCCTTCGCATTAGGTCTTCTTGCAATGCTTGGAAAAAAAGTAAATATAAACCTGAAAATATTTCTTACTGCACTCGCAATAGCGGATGATCTCGGGGCAGTTATGGTTATTGCTTTCTTTTATACAGACTCTATCAATTATACTGATCTCATGATAGGTGGTTTTTTCCTAATAATATTAGTAATTGCGAACTTATCTGGTATCCGGAGAACGGTTTTTTATGCAGTTGTTGGGTTTGTTGGTGTATGGCTGGCATTCTTTTTCTCTGGTGTTCATGCCACTATCGCAGGAGTTCTAATTGCTTTTACTATTCCGGCACGTACCAAAATAAATGAGTTCGAATATATTAAGCGCATGACCTCCTGCCTGATGGAATTCAAAAAAGTTGAACCAAACAATAGTGTATTACTTACTGAAAAACAGGCTCACTTAATTACCGAAATCGAAGATCTGAACAATAAGGCACACACTCCTCTGCAAAAACTGGAACATGCTTTACACCCTTTCACTACATATTTTATTTTACCCGTTTTTGCTCTTAGTAATGCAGGGGTTCATATTACAGGTAGTATTGGCAATATGTTAATACATCCTATTTCTCTGGGAATTATCGGAGGTCTTGTACTCGGTAAGTTTCTTGGAATATCGTTTTTCGCCCGCTTGATGGTGTGGTTAAAAATTTCGAAACTTCCTGAAGGAGTTAGTTGGCAACAGATATATGGAGTATCATTTTTAGCCGGTATTGGCTTCACAATGTCAATTTTTATATCTGAACTTGCCTTTAAAGATCCTTCTCATAAAGAGATTGCCAAAGTTGGTATTATGGCAGCATCATTATTATCAGCAACCATAGGAATGTTATGGCTAAGTCTGGGAAGTAAAAAAGCCCAAGCCGACAATTAATTTTTTTCGTAAATTTTATCCAAAAGGCTGATATATTTAGCCTTAACTTTCTTACGCTTTAATTTCTGTGTAGGAGAAAGCATACCATTTTCAGGTGTCCATTCATCAGAAATAAGTTTAAAAACTTTCACTTTTTCCACCTGTCCCAGTGATGAATTATATTTATCAATTTCTTTTTGATATCTGTCAATTACAACTTGCTTCTCTATCAAATCATCATTATCTCTGAATTTTACATTGTGTATTGTACACCAATTATGTAAAAATACAAAGTCGGGAATCACAAGGGCTGCTGTAAACTTTTCGTTTTCACCAACAACCATTATCTGTTCAATAAATTGAGATTCTTTAAATTTATTCTCCAGGGGCTGAGGTGCAATATATTTTCCTCCTGAAAGTTTAAACATTTCCTTCTTTCTGTCAGTAATAGTTAACATCCGGTTTTCATCAAGTGTACCAATGTCACCAGTATGAAACCATCCATCTTTATCTATTGCTTCGGCTGTTTTTTCAGGATCTTTATAATAACCTTTCATAAGGTTACGACCACGTTCCAAAATTTCTACATCCTCAGCAATTTTCACTTCAAGTTCCTCAGGCACTAAGCCAACACTTCCAAATTTTACTCCAGGATAATGTGGCATAGTAGCCGATATTAAGGGTGAAGTTTCTGTTAATCCATAACCCTCCTGTACTATAATATCTGCTGCCCAGAAAATTCTGGCCAATCGTGCCTGAAGCGCTGCGCCACCAGAAATAACACCTTTCAATTCACCGCCTAATGCTTCACGCCATTTGCTGAAAATTAGTTTGTTTGCTATTTTCAATTTGAAATTATACAAGGCGCTTCTGTTGGCGGGATTTGGATCATATTTGTCGCCTACCTTAACGGCCCAAAAGAAAATTGCCTTTTTTACTGGACTTAATTCACGGCCTTTATTGATAATCTTATCATAAACTTTTTCAAATACTCTTGGAACGGTAATAAATACATTTACCTTTATTTCCCTCATATTATCACCAATGGTATCAATACTTTCTGCATAGTATATTTTCAATCCCAGAGATTGCCACAAATAACTTCCTACCCTTTCCAAAACATGGGATAAAGGAAGGAAACTCAAGGCCCTGTCGTTGGGCTTTAAATAAGTAACAACCTTATGAGCCAACTTAAAATTACTCACCACATTATCATGCGTCAGCATTACTCCTTTCGAAAGTCCAGTGGTTCCTGATGTATATATCAGGGTTAATAAATCCTGTGGGTCTACATAATCGCGCCTTTTTATAAGTTCAGACCGTAATTCCTTTTCTTTGGAAACTCCAAGGTCACAAATTTCTTTCCAGTTTGTAGCACCCTCTACCTCATCTATGGTATAAATCTCTTCAAGATTATCAATTTTATCAAATATGGGTTTAATTTTTAAGTATAATTCCTCACTTGAAACTATCAATATTCTGGAATCAGAATGGGAAAGAATATGCATATACTCTTCTTCGCTAATAGTAGCATATATACCCACATGAACACAACCAATTTGCGACATTCCAAAATCAATAAAATTCCATTCTGGACGGTTATTACTAACACTTGCAATTTTATCTCCCTTCTTAAATCCTTTTGCTAAAAGACCTAGGCTAAAATTATCAACATATTTACGATATTCAGCAGTGCTGAAGTGTTCCCACTTACCATTTCTTTTTACTGATAATGCCTCATCGCTGGGATAGTTTTCTTCCAGATTCGACAGTACGTCGAAAGTTCTTGTAATTTCAGTCATAATTCTTCTATTGATAATTTAAAACAAATGTAAGTATTTAATTGATTATTTCATTTGTAATAATAAATGTCATATTTGTATACTTTTGCAAGGCCTGTTTTTTGGGTAAAAAACATAAGAAACATATGATTCAAATAGATAATGTACTGATATCAGATGAGTTGAGAGAAATACGTTTTGCATGTAACCTTGCTGCATGTAAAGGAAATTGCTGTGTTTTGGGAGATGCAGGTGCTCCTTTGGATGAAGAAGAAATTTCCATAATTGAAGACTATATAGATGAAATAAAACCATATATGTCGGATGCTGGAAGAGAGGTGGTAGAGCTAATGGGAGTATTTGATTATGATACTGATGCAGAATATGTTACCCCTCTGGTTGATGGAGAAGAGTGTGCTTTTGTTTATGTAGAAAATGGATTGAATTTATGTGCAATAGAAAAGGCGTGGCTAGATGGAAAAATTAAATACCGTAAGCCTGTTTCATGCCACCTTTACCCTATCAGATTAAGCAAAGTAGGAGAATTCACCGCAATAAACTACCATAAATGGAGCATTTGTGCGCCGGCACTTGTTAATGGAAATAAAAAAGGACTTCCTCTTTATGAATATCTGGAAGAACCAATTATTAGAAAGTTTGGGTCAGAATTCTATAAAAAACTCCATGAAAACCTAAAGAAGTAAAGATTAACTCAAGAATTTTAATGGCTTCTTTTATAGTAAGTTTAAGTTTACTTAGGATTTGTCTAAATTATAGATTAACCAATTGTTTTGGTTATTTTTATGATTCTATTTCTTAATTTTGAAATACCATTTATACAAACACATTATGATCTTAAAAAACATTTATTCTTCGAGTGTAGTAAAACTAATACTTCTAATTTCAATAACTATAGTTTTTAGTTCTTGTTGTGAAAATCAAAAAAAAATAAACATTGATTATTCAGAAAATTCAAATTGGTTAATACAAGATACGCTGGCAGAAAAGTCAGCAGATGTGTTTTTTGTTTACCCAACAATTTATGGGGATCCAACTAATATGATAATGGATATAAAGGATAGTGCTTTAAGAGAAAAAGCATTTTATGCTTTTAAAAAACAAGCAAGTGTATTTCATGATGATTGTAATAGTTTTGCTCCTTATTATCGTCAAGTTTCCATGGTAGTTCTATCGAAAGATAAAGTAACGCAGGACTCTCTATTATCAATAGGATTTGATGATGTAAAAACCGCCTTTTATTATTATCTGGAAAATTTAAATAATGGGCGACCTTTTATCCTTGCCGGGCATAGCCAGGGTTCAGAGATGCTTTTGAAACTTATTACAGACAAAAAATTCAATGAGGAAGTATATAAGAATATGATTGCTGCTTACTTAATAGGATATTCTGTTACCAATGAAGATCTGGAAAAGAACCCGCTCCTAAAAATGGCTATGGACTCCACAGATACAGGCGTGATTATTTCGTATAATACACAATCGCCTGATGCAAAGGGCTCACCGGTATTACTAAAAGGCGCACACTGTATAAACCCGCTTTCGTGGTCAATAAATGAGGAAATCGCAATAAAGGAAAAAAATCTCGGAGCAGTATTATTTAATGATTATGGGGAAATTGACTCCATAATTCCAATGTTTACATCCGCTCAAATTGATTTGAAAACAGGGGCATTAATTGCTGCAGATCCAAATCCCAAAGATTATGATGTTATAGCAACTTTCCCTTTGGGAGTTTATCATGTATTCGACTACAGTTTCTTCTATAATAATTTAAAGAAGAATGTGCACGACAGAATAGAAGCGTTTAAATCTCAATAAATAACATTAAACATCCTCCGGGCTCGGAACTGTTTTGCTTGCAGCCATACCTTCTAGTTCTTTGTCGATATGGAACATACCTGCTTTATCAGTTCCAACCAGTGATATTTTATCAAGAATAGTGCTGAACAACTTCTCTTCTTCAACCTGCTCAGTAATGTACCATTGCAGGAAGTTAGCAGTCGTAAATTCATTTTCCTTCAGGGCTACTCCATACATTTTGTTTATGGACTCGGTAATGAATTCTTCATGCTTCATGATTTGTTGAAAAACATCCAGAAGGTCTTTATAATTTTGCTCCGGAGGATCCATTGGCATTAGTTTAGCCTGACCTCCTCTGTCAGCAACAAAATGAACTAATTTTAGCATATGTACCCTTTCCTCATCAGCATGCTTGTATAAGAACTCAGCACCCCCGGGAAATCCATTTGCATCACACCATATTGCCATCGCTAAATAAAGACGCGATGAAAACTCTTCCTTGTTAATTTGCTCATTAATAGCCTTTTCTACGTTTTTATTCATCATGATTTTCATTTTTAATTAACTGCAAAGATAAGGGTTTTAATGAGAATAGACAAGGGGCAATTGAATGGTAATTAAGGAAAATGAGTTTTATAAACTTAAATATTTAAGATTCAATTTAAATTTAATTTTGATGAATTAACTAAACTTGAGAGGAGTTTTATTTAAGTAATACAGTTTTCTTATAGTATATTAAATTCCATCGAATTTAAATCTTTACTTTTCATAAGAGTTATAAGTCAATATTCTGTCTCATTTGCTTCTTTCAAGAAAGTATTCATTTTTTTCTTATTTCAAATTTTTATATATCTCTACAATTTTTAATGCAAAATCAAAGACTTATACATTATACACTATTATTTTTCATCTGAGTTTTTTAATGAATTATTATATTAGGGTATTAATAAGTAGGTAAAGGCAAACAAATTAAATTCAATAACTTAAGCCTTGTTATAAATTACAAATAAATCTCTAATTGTCAATTATATCAGACCGTTTACCCAATGGCAGTGTATCGGCTTTTATAATATTCCAAAAATTTTGAGAGCCGGGACCTTTGTCCTTGTTGGATAATACTATAAGCGTTTTTTGATGTCGCATATCACGGATATAAAAAGTCCTGAATCCCTTCCACCAACCAAAATGATAAGCAGTACTATCCATATCCTCTTTAATCCTCCATCCAAAACCATAATTATTCTTTCTTTTCCAATACTTAGGGCTTCCAGGTTTAAAGGCTTCTTCCACAACTTCTTTTGGCAATAATGTAAACTCATCTAAAGATCTGTCGAATTTATAAAGGTCTTCTACCGAGGTGTAGATATTTTTATCTCCCATCACGGCATTAAGATAATCGTTCTCCATTTCTCTCCATCGCCATCCTCTACGGTAATATCCTGGAACTCCCTTGTCAATATATAGCCCAACAGCAGAATCATCACGCATATTGTATACAAAAGAGTCTTTCATTCCTAATGGCTTGAATATTCTTTCTTCCACAAAATCTTCAAAATGCATGCCCGAAACATCTTCAACAATATTTGCCAATAAAGCATAATTGGTATTACAATAATGAAATCCACCATCAGGTGAAAAATATTTGTCGGGGGGATATGCTACAAAAAGTTCCAGCATATCATCATTATCCATTGGTATTTTTTTGTTTTCCCATTTATCTAAGGCCAGACTCATATATCGTGGTAAACCACTACGGTGAGTCATAAGCATACGTAAGTTTATACCTTCATATGGGAAGTTGGGAAGATATAATCGAATGTCATCTTCATAATTCAGTTTTCCATCGTTTTTGAGTATCATAATACTAAAAGCAGAAAACATTTTTGATACAGATGCTAACTGAAATGCATCCTGAGTGCTTAGGCTGTCGCGCTTACGTCTAACGTTTTCAAAACCATAGGCTTTCTTAAAGATAAGCCTTCCTTTTTCTGCATATAGAACTGTACCGTTAAAACCAGTTAGTTTTTGCAAACGAGTAAATCTTCTGTCAATTTCCTGGGCTTTTTCTATTATTACTGCACTATCTCTATCACTAATAAACGAAGTATTGACCAATGGAAAACTTGTTAAACTGCTTGCTTTTTTTTCACTGTCGCCACATGAAATTGTAAGTATAGCAACTGTTAAAAACACTAGAATTGGCCTTATATATTTGAAATGACATTTTTCCATAAAAACGGGCAAATGTAGTCAATATTGAAATCTCTATAAGCAGCCTTATTTTCCATTAACATTTTTTAAAATTAATTTTGGCACCAAACGGTTTGTTAATAGTATCCTAATTCTTTAGTACACAATTAATTTTTAGATGTATTTTTGCAATAAAATAAGTGTTTTTCAGTTAATACATCACATAATATCTAAATCAACAAATTCTTGAATTATATGAAAATCAAATACGTAATGACTCTGAGCGTTTTTGCTCTGGCATTAAATATAGTTACTGCGCAAATACCAGCCATAGGCGAATGGAGAACCCATATGCCTTACGATATGGTAATAGATGTGGCAGTTGCCGATGATATAGTATATGCAGCCACACCCTATAACTTGTTTACATATAATACTTTAGATAATAGGGTTGAAAGATTTGACAAGGTACAGGGATTGAGTTCAGTAGGTATATCAAAAATTGCTTCTAATAAAAATTTGAAAGAAGTTTTGGTTTCCTATACCGATGCCAATTTAGATGTTATCGATGCTGATCAAAATGTTATTAATATATCTGATATCAAAGACAAGGATATATTGGGAAACAAAACTATAAATAATATAACTTTTAAAGATGAGATGGCATATTTGTCATGTGGTTTTGGTATAGTTATTTTAGATATGGCCAAAAGAGAAATCCACGACACTTATTACATAGGTGATGAAGGCTCAGCAATAAATGTTTTGGATATTACTTATGATGATAGTTTTATCTATGCAGCTTCTGAAAGTGGTATTTACTATGCGGATGTAAATGCAAATAATCTGGCTGACTTCAATCAGTGGACAAAAGATGAAAGATTAATTTATCCAAACCAAAGGTATAATTTAATACAAGCCTATCAAGGAAAAGTTTATACCAATTATGGTACTGATGAATTTAATCAGGACACCATGTTTGTGTTCAATGGTGAAAACTGGGATTATTTTTCAAAGGAAAATACATTCGAACACTTTCAAATGAATGTTAGTGAAGGTAAATTTGTGCTGGTAAATCGATACAATACTATAGTTTATAACGAGAATATGGATATTGATTTTACTGTTGGTTCACCCTCGGGCATCTCAATACGACCATTGGCTACTCAAATAGATAAATCAGGCAATGTATGGCTGGGCGACAGATATAAAGGGCTTATAAAGTCCTGGGAGCGGGGTAAGAATGGTGAAGTAATTAAACCTAACGGACCAGGTACAAAAAATGTTTTTGCTATGGATGCTGCTGGTCCTGCGGTTTGGGTAGCGCCAGGTGGTTACCAGTCAGACTGGGGAAAAACTTATAATAATGATGGGGTATTTTCATTTATTGATGAAACTTGGACAACACTTAATAAGAGTAATACAGAAGCCTTCGACTCCATTAGCGATATGGTTTGTGCGGCTGTAAATCCGAATCAAACAAACATTGCATATATTGGCACCTGGCAGGGTGGATTAATGAAATTTGAAGACGACCAACTGGTACAAATATATGATGAATCCAACAGTAGTTTACAGTCGTGGGTTGCTGCCCCTCAGTTTACCAATATTAGTGGGCTTGGCTTCGATAATCTAAATAACTTATGGGTAGCAAATACAGGCGCTAATGATGTACTTTCCGTTCTTAAAACTGATGGCAGCTGGAAAGCCTTTAATCTTGGTGGGTCAATGAGTGCTGCGGATATAGGAGCATTGATTGTTGATAAGCAAAACCAAAAGTGGATCCTCAAAAGAAAAGATGGTTATATTGCTGTGTTTAACGATAATAATACCATTGACGATACTGGTGATGATGCTGTCAAAATATTAAGTTCATCAACAGGACATGGCGCAATTCCAGGAAACAAAGTATATTCTTTTGCAGTTGACCAGGATGGAGAAGTATGGGTAGGCAGCGATGAGGGAGTTTGCGTTTTCTATTCCCCATCAAAAATATTTCAGGTTGGTGAAAATTACGATGCTTCACAAATACTTGTTCCAAGAAATGACGGATCAGGATTAGCAGACATCCTCTTGGAAACAGAAACAGTAACAGCCATTTGTGTGGATGGTGCAAACCAAAAATGGATAGGCACCGACAGGGCCGGAGTATTTTTACTATCTCCGGATGGACTGCAGGAAATACATCATTTTACTACAGACAATAGTCCTTTACTTTCCAATAATGTTACTGATATAGCAATTAATGGAAACGGCGAAGTTTTTATTGGCACTTCAAACGGAATAATTTCTTATAAAAGCAGTGCTGCTCCTGACAATCCAACAGGTATTGAAAATGTTTATGCATATCCAAATCCTGTAAGAGAAGATTTTCAGGGCTTGATTGGCATTAAAGGACTGGTAAACAATGCGTCTGTAAAAATAACCGACTCCTATGGTAACCTAGTTTATCAAACCCGTTCAGAAGGCGGGCAGGCTGTTTGGGATGGAAGAGATTTTAATGGTAAAAGAGCCGCAACAGGAGTGTATTTGGTATTTGTAACAAATTCTGATGGCTCTGAAAAAGTAGCAACCAAGATATTATTCATCAATTAAAATCGTGCTAAAGCAAAGCAAAGGAATAGTTTTAAGTTATGTAAAGTATTCTGAATCTAGTATAATTTCAAAAATTTATACTCAGGATTTTGGGCTTCAGTCGTATATTGCTAAAGGAGTTAGAAGCAAGAAATCAAAATCTAAAATAGCACTCTTTGAACCCCTTTCTCAGGTTGAAATTGTGGCATATCATAATGAAAACAAAACTATCCATACACTTAGGGAGATAAGAAGTTATTATTCATACCAAAGCATTCCATTTGATGTTATTAAGCGTTCTATACTATTTTTTCTAGATGAGATTCTTATCAATACAATAAAAGAAGAAAGCTCCAATGAAAGCCTTTACAGCTGGCTTGCTCATTCATTAACATGGTTCGACCTTTGCGAAGAAAGCGCATTGAATTTCCATCTGGCTTTCATGATTCAACTATCCCGATTTCTGGGTTTTTACCCAAAAAAAAGCAGTATGGCCAATCACAGATATTTTGATTTGGAAAGCGGCATATTTGTAAACTATATCCCAAAAACTCCGGAATATTTAAATGAGGAAAACACTTTGCTTTTTAACAAACTGTATGAAAGCACTTTTGAAGAAGCATCGAAAATAAAGATTAAACCATCACAAAGGAGAGAACTTATAAATAGTTTGGTGAAATATTACAAACTGCATTTCCCTGGTTTTAAAGACTTGAAATCGCTGGAAGTGCTAAAGTCTATTTTAAGCTAATCCTTCAAACTTAAACCCATAAACTTCTTCAAATTGTTCCAATAACTGCTTTTCAATATCCTCCAATGGAATTTCTCTTCCTAGCTCATTCTGCAGACTTGTAACTCCTTTGTCGACAATGCCACAGGGAACGATATAATTGAAATAATCCAGATTTGTATTAACATTAAAAGCAAAACCATGCATACTAACCATTCGGCTTATGCGCACTCCAATGGCTGCTATTTTTCTGGCTTTTACCTTATTATCAACATCCAGCCATACACCTGTTTCTCCCTCCGACCTTGAGGCAACCAGACCATAGTTTTTTAATACATTTATAATTACCTGCTCCAGATTAAAAATATAATCTCTGATACTAAGGTTTAAACTGTCAAGATTAAAAATAGGATAGCCTACAATTTGCCCCGGTCCGTGATAAGTGATATCTCCTCCCCTGTCGATATGATAAAAAGAGGCCCCCTTGCTTTTTAAAAGACCTTCATTTAAAAGCAAATTATTTTTGTTCCCGCTTTTTCCAAGTGTATATACATGAGGATGCTGCAGAAAAAACAATTTATTATCATTTTGCTTATTGCTGCCCTCTTGTTTTGCCGCCAGCAATTCATTAAATAGTTTTTCCTGCATTTCCCAGGCCTTTTTATAATCTATGAGGCCCAGGTTTTTATACTTCACATTCATTATTTTACATGTTTTTCGGCATGATATGATGAGCGTACCAAAGGGCTGCTTTCCACGTATTTAAATCCTTTTTTAAGACCAATGGTTTCGTATTCTTTAAACTGTTCGGGTGTAACATATTCCAAAACTTCCAAATGTTTTTTTGTAGGTTGCAAATACTGACCAATTGTAAGCACCTCAACTCCCACTTTCAGAAGATCATCCATAAGTTCATAAACCTCTTCAGGGGTTTCACCTATACCAACCATAATACCTGATTTGGCTACCGATTTTGATTTTGAAATAATTTCCAGAGTTTTTAAACTTACATCATATTTTGCTCTACTACGAGTAGTAGGTGTTAATCTTCTTACAGTTTCCAGGTTGTGAGATACTACTTCAGGTCCTGCATCCAAAACAATCTTTATCAACTCCTCTTTTGCATCGAAATCGGGAATAAGTGTTTCCATGGTGGTGTTAGGAGTAGTCTTTTTAATTTGACGGATAGTTTCTGCCCATATTTCAGCACCCAAATCATCCATATCATCTCTGTCGACAGAAGTTAATACAACATGTTTAAGTCCCATAAGTTTTACCGAATTAGCTACTCTTTCTGGCTCTTTTAAATCTGCCGGCAAAGGACGCCCGGTTTTAACGTTACAAAACTTGCAGGAACGAGTACAAATATCCCCAAGTATCATCAAAGTAGCAGTACCCCTGCCCCAGCATTCATGCATATTGGGGCAATGACCACTGGTACATATGGTATGTAATTTATGGCTTTCAACAATTTTTCTTACCGACTTATATTCTTTCCCCGAAGGGACATTTATTTTTAACCATTCAGGTTTGCGTAATCTGTTTTTGTTTGTAGTAACTGACATAAACTAGTTTTAAAATTGAGCGGCAAAAATAAGCAAATCTTAATGGCTGATAATTTTTCTTTAGGGTTTTTTAAATACCGATAAACAAATTCATTTGAATTATTTTGAATTTAAATATTAAAAAATTAGCAAGCTTATCGAAATAAATTACTTTTGGAAATCAAACAATAAAATTTGGGAAATCCGATAAAAAAACTGGCTGGCGACACTGCTATTTACGGACTGGGAACAATGGTTCCCCGTTTGTTGAATTATTTGCTGGTGCCCTTTTATACCAGATTAGTATTTAATACGGAAGAATACGGGCATATAACCGAATTATATGCTTACGTGGCCATACTGCTTGTGTTATTAACTTTAGGTATGGAAACCGCATTTTTTAGATATGCAAACAAAAATAAAAATGCAATTGCCGTATATAATACCAGCCTTTCGACTATTTCAATTGTCACTGTTTTCTTTCTATTATTAATAGTTCTTTTTTTAGGAGATATTTCATCAGCAATACGATATTCAGGACATAGTGAGTATATTTTGCTTATTGCCCTAATTGTGGGTATTGATGCGTTTACTGCCATTCCATTTGCATGGCTGAGGTATGAAAACAAAGCCAAACGATTTTCTCTAATCAGGATATTAAGCGTTGTTATAAATATTTCATTCAATCTGATTTTTTTAATTGTTATACCTAAGTTTTTTCCTGAAATAAGCGAAAATTCAGTACTGTATGAAGCCGAAAATAAAATCATTTTTGTTTTTATTGCTAACATAATTGGCTCAGCTTCTACACTTTTACTGCTGTGGAATGAAATAAAACTTTTTAAATTCAGCATTGATAAAGTACTTTTAAGAAAGCTTTTAGCATATGGTTTACCCATATTGGTAATCGGCTTTGCCGGAATGATTAATGAGGTAGCAGATAAAATTCTCTTAAAATATTTTTTATCCGACCAGGAAACTGCCATAGAACAAGTTGGTATTTACGGAGCATCTTATAAACTGGCAATACTTATGATGCTTTTTATACAGATGTTCAGATATGCGGCAGAACCATTCTTCTTTGCAGAAGCAAAAAAGAAAAATGCAAAAAAAACATATGGAGAGGTGATGAACTGGTTTGTAATTTTTATTTGGTTTATCTTTTTAGGAGTGAACTTATATCTTGACATATTTAAATACTTCATAGGTGAGGAATTTTGGGCAGGCTTAAGCGTGGTTCCAATTATACTTGCTGCAAAAATGTCTTTAGGTGTTTTCTTCAATCTATCGGTTTGGTATAAATTAACTAACAAAACCTTATACGGCGCTTTAATAGCAATTTTTGGGGCTTTGGTAACTATAGTGCTAAATATAATTTTAATCCCTACAATGGGATATATGGGCTCCGCATGGGCAAATTTTATCTGCTATTTCAGTATGATGCTGATTTCATTTTTCTGGGGCAGGAAGGTTTATAAAGTCAATTATAATCTGAAAAAAATATTTACTTACAGCATCCTTGGATTATTGGTTTACTATGCATCCGTTTATTTTGGCGGGCATGAAAAAATAATTCAATTATCCATTAACACTGCACTTCTGCTTATATTTCTGGGGCTTATAGCACTTAGTGAAAGAAGGTTTTTGTTTAGAGGATAAGATAATTATGGTCTGAATGAACTATTGGCCTTTTAGACTCTTTAACTTTTCATCTGCAATTATTTTGTGTAATTACTTACTTTTGCGGTTTTTAGTAAATTAAATTATCTGTATGAAGATTAGGGTAGTAAATAAATCAAAGCATGATTTACCAAAGTACGAAACTGTAGCCTCTGCGGGAATGGATTTGAGAGCAGAATTAGATGAAAGTGTGGTATTGAAACCTTTACAAAGAACCCTTGTGCCAACCGGTTTATTCATTGAATTACCCGTGGGATACGAAGCACAAATACGCCCCAGAAGCGGTTTGGCCTTTAAACACGGAATTTCTGTTTTAAACACTCCTGGCACTATTGATGCAGACTATAGGGGAGAAATTAAGGTTATTTTAGTAAACCTTTCGGATACAGAATTTGAAATAAAGGATGGTGAAAGGGTTGCTCAGATGATAATCTCAGCACATGTTCAGGCTGAACTTGAAGAAGTAGAAATCCTTTCAGAAACCGATAGGGGTGCTGGTGGATTTGGACATACAGGCAAAAAATAATTTGCTGTTATAAAATTGATTAATAGTACTAATTGGAACTGAATGAAAATAACAAATAATATATTTTTCAGTTTTCTGATCTTATTTCTCTTGCTGAACTTAAACTTGGATGCAGCAAGTAAAAAGAAGGATAAAAAAGATAAGAAACTAACTGAACAACAAAAATATCGTCAGGCTGATTTATTTTCTCAGGCTCTTGTTGAAAAGGGTAAAACCAATTATGAAGAGGCATTGAAACTTATAGATCAATCCTTGGAAATTATTCCCAGTGAACCCGCGGCAAATTATGAGAAAGCAAGATTATTGCTGCAAATGGGACGTAAAGACGAGGCCCTTATTTTTGCAGACGTTGCACT
The DNA here is from genome assembly GCA_002869315.1 of Marinilabiliales bacterium. Classification (GTDB taxonomy): domain Bacteria; phylum Bacteroidota; class Bacteroidia; order Bacteroidales; family F082; genus BM524. Next base: position 15,740 of record PKTD01000049.1, read on the forward strand.
TGCAAATGACCCTGAAAACAAATGGATTACAGTGCTTCATGCCAGAATTGCCAAGGAAATGGGTGATTCTAAAACCTACCTTAAGGATTATAAAAAATTGGTTGAAAAATTTCCCACAGATATAAACTTCTTACAAGAATTAGCATTTGCCTATTATTATGATAATGATCTGGAAAACTCCATTTTATATTTTAACAAAATGGAAGAAATCCTGGGTATGAATGAAGGCCTTACAATGCAAAAAGCCGACTTATACCATAATATGGGTAAGGATGATAAAGCATGTGAGGAATATGAAAGATTGATTAACTATAATCCCAATGAGGTTAAATATTATGCTTTGTATGCCGGCTATGCAAATAAACTGGGCAAATTTGACAAGGCTATATGGGCATATAATAAAATACTGGAACTTAATCCTGAAGATGATTATGCACATATATCACTTGCCGAATATTATCTGAAAGCCAACGATAAAGAGAAATCTTTTGAGCAGTTGAAATTGGGTATGCAAAATCCTAATATGGATATAAACACCAAAATTAATGTGCTGGTGGGATATTATAAAGGCGAGTTGAGTGAGGAACAGAAACAGCAAGCCCTTGAGATATCAGAGATTCTGAAAAAAGTGCATCCTGATGAGGCTGTTACTAATACTTTTTATGCCTCCATGCTTTACGAAAATAAAAAATATGAAGAGGCCAGAGACTTGTTTGCCGGAATAGTAGAGGAAGATGGAACAAATTATGCTAACTGGGAACAATTGCTTTTTTGCAGCCTTTATATTGAAGACTATGAACGTCTTGGTGAAGATTCAGAAAAAGCCTTGGAATTCTTCCCATCATACCCTCTCCCATGGCTCTTTTCCGGATTATCGTATTCACAACAAAAAGAATATGAAAAAGCAATCAAAAAACTTGAAAGAGGTAAAGACTTTGTGGTAAATAACCGAGCCTTGCTGGAGCAGTTTTACTCTTATTTGGGAGAGGCATACAATCAGGTGGGTAATAAACAGGCATGTTATGAGGCTTTTGAATTAGCATTAACCTTAAACCCTGATAACTCATTTATATTAAATAACTATGCTTATTATCTAACACTTGATAAAACGAAATTAGAAAAAGCGGAAGAAATGGCCAAAAAGGCAGTTGATCTGGACCCATATAATAATAACAATCTGGATACTTACGCCTGGGCCCTTTATCAATTAGGAAAATATGAAGAAGCTCTCAACTGGATTAAAAAGGCATACCAAAATGGAGGCGACAGCAGCGGTGTTGTTAATGAGCATTATGGTGATATACTTTATAAATTAGGTAATAAGGAAGAGGCTCTTTCGTATTGGAAAAAAGCAAAAACCATGAAAGATTATTCCGATTTACTGGATAAAAAAATAAAAGAAGGCAAATTATATGAGTAGGCAAAAAATTCTTTTGTATTTCAGTATTATTGTAACTGTGATGATATTTGCCTCCTCATGTAAAGTAAACAGGTCGGCATTAAAAAAGCCATTAAAAGACCATGGTTTCGACTATTTGTACACAAAAATGAGTGAAAACCAGGTGTATTTTAAAACCCTTAACTCAAAGTTTGACATTACATACCAGGAGGAAAATACAAAAACCACTCTTAAGGGTCAGATGCGAATGGTGAATGATAGTTTAATATGGGTTAGTTTTTCTCCAGCCCTGGGAATTGAAGCTGCCAGAGTATTACTTACAAAAGACTCAGTAAAATTCATTAACAGACTTAATAAAAGTTATTTTACCGGAAAATATGAACTCCTCGATAGTTTGTTAAATACAACTATAGAATATTCCATTTTACAATCAATGTTGTTGGGAAATGATTTAACCCAATATGATGTGAATAAATTTAAAGCATCCGTCGATGGTGGATACTACAGAATTAACATCAAAGAAAGGCGTAAAATAAGAAAGTATATAAAGTCAGGTGAAATTGAAAGTAAAGTATTGGTACAAAATATTTGGCTTTATCCGGAAAGTTTTAGAATAAGGAAAATTGAACTAAAAGAATTGGGTAATGAAAACAAAAAACTAGTTGTTACCTACGATGAGTATACTGAAATTGATGGCCTATTATTTCCTACAACCATGAATATTGAAATAAGCGCCAATAAAAATATAAATATGGACATTAGTTTCATTAAAACGAGATTAAATATTGAACAAAAATACCCATTCAAAATACCCTCGAAATATGATTTATTAATAAATTAGCCGAATGACTATAAAAAAGGGTAAATATTTATTTCTTTTAGCAATTACATTTTTAATCTTTTCCGTTTTATCTGCTCAGGAATCAAAAGACGATCTCGAAAAAAAGCGGAAGAAAATAGAGGCTGAAATAGATTATACTAATAAGTTGCTACAAGAAACCAGAAAGAACAAACAAAACACCCTTAATGAAATCAAGTTAATTAACAATAAACTCCTAAACCGCAGCGAACTGGTTGCTACTTTAAAAAAAGAAACTTACCTTCTTGATACTGAAATAAGCAGCACCGAACAAAGCATTGAAAATCTTAATAGAGATTTAATAAATCTGAAAGATGAGTATTCAAAGGTTGTATATTTTGCATATAAATACAAAACTTCTTACAACAAACTTATTTATCTGTTTTCTGCTGACGATTTAAACCAGGCCTATCAGCGCATGAGGTATTTGAATCAAATTGGTGATTTTATAAGTAAGCAGGCTAAAGAAATAAAAGGAAACGAGGAGAAAAAAAAGGAATATCTTGCTACTTTAAAAGAAAAAAAAGAACAAAAAAAACAACTGCTTGATAAAGAAAACTCTCAGCTTTATAAACTTGAGGTGGAGAAGTCGAAAAAAGATGTGGTAAGTCGCCAGATATTGAATAAGGAAAGGCAATTAAGGGCAGAACTTAGAAAAAAACAAAAGGAAGAGAAAAAACTAAACAAGCAAATAGAAGATATTATCGCTAAAGCAACTGCAACCAAAACGGATAATAGTGGCAATAAAGTATATGCCCTAACCCCTGCTGAGAAAAAACTATCAACTTCCTTTGCAGACAATAAGGGTAAACTTCCCTGGCCCACAGAAAAGGGCGTTATATCAGAATTTTATGGTGTTCATAATCATCCTGTTTTAAGGGGCGTTAAAACAAAAAATAACGGTATTAATATTGCTACTTCCAAAGGTTCTGATGCAAGGTGTGTATTTGAAGGTAAAGTTGTTAGTGTTACAAAAATTACAAATAACAACAGGGCTGTTATTATCAGACACGGAAAATATTTCAGTGTTTATTCAAACCTGGAAAAAGTATATGTAAGTGCTGGTGACAATGTGAAAACAAAGGAAATTATTGGAAAAATACATACCACCAATGAGGGTAATACTACTCTTCACTTTGAAATATGGAGTGGAAAAACAATACAAAATCCAGCTTATTGGATAATCAGATAAGTTTTATCTCTTAATAATTTTACCTGTAACAACTCCTTCTATAGTAGTTAATTTATAATAGTATACTCCGGGAGAATTGTTTTTTGCATCCCAAATAACTCTTCGGTTTTGTTTTTCCTTCTTATTATAAACTAAGCTTCCAAAAGAATTATAAATACTAATTTCAGTATCTCCTTTACTGTCCATATCAAAATTTACAATATTGCTAAATGGGTTTGGATAAACATTTAAGCCAATTGCTTCAGGAATAATACGGATATTTAATCCATCGTATACATGTAGGCCAACATTAATATTTTTTCCTATATAATCGGGGCCGTCAACTATCATAACTGTTTGATAATATCCTGTATCCATATCGGCACTATTAAAGTTCAGCAATATCTCCTGAGTTTCTCCTGAAGTAATATTGCCCTGAGTTATGCTTGCATTAACCCACTGAGGCTCATCACTAAAAGACAGGGTAAAATTCAAATCGTTTATTCCATCATTTTGGAGGTTTATTATTACCTCCGAACTTGTATCAAGGGATAATTCTTCAAAAATACTATCGCTATTCATGCTAAGAACCGGTGCGTTTAAAAGGTTGGTCATGGCATTAAAAACATTTAGTCTTACTCCGGTAACGGTTTTACCACTTAGGTCATCAAGTGGGTCAACCCCATCCAGAATATGTTGTTTTATTGCTAGGGCACCGCTGGCAGGATTTTGTTTATAATCCTGAATAAAATTCAAATCTGCTCCGGCAAATAATAAGGCAACACTGCCTGTTACATGAGGGGCAGCCATGGAAGTTCCGGTTTTATCACCAACTGTACTATTTACAAACAGCGATTTAATGCTAGTCCCTGGTGCGCCCAAATCTATTGCTGTATCACCATAGGCAGCAAATGCATAAAGTTGATCCTTATTTGTTGTATTAGTAACCGTAATTAAATAATCGGTGGTGAATGTTGTTGGTATATCGCCTTGCTCATCCACATCATATTCATGGTTAGCAGTTGCACCAACACTAACAACACCAATTCTTCCCAGAGAATCGTACATGGCTTCCCAAATAGGATAATCTTCTGCCAGACCACCATCTACACCAAAAGAACAGTTGTCGGCAACAATAAAAGCACCTTTTTCACCATTGGTTTGATCATACGTTTCCCTAACCACATAAACATAAGAGAGGGCTCTAACAACTATCATTTCACTTGTTGAAGAACCAATAATTGGTAAAACTTTTGCTCCCCAGTTTACTCCGGAAATAGCTAATGAATTATTGCCTTTTGCTGCCGCAATTCCTGAAACGTGAATACCATGATTTCCATCAATTATGTCATCATTTTGCTGAAATGCATTATAACCATCATAATCATCTATATATCCGTTTTCATCATCATCTATGCCATTATCAGGTATTTCATCTCTGTTTTTCCAGAAATCCATATCCATATGATCAATGTCGGAACCAGAATCAATAATTGCAATTACAATTGTATCGCCATCGGCTGAAAGGCCTCCTGTGGTTGTTTCCCAGGCATTGGCTACATCAATATCAGCACCTTCTGTGCCTACTCCCTGTCCTGTGTTTCTGAGAGCCCACTGCTGTGGAAAATATGAGTCGTTTGGAATAACTTCTTCTGTTTCTCTTATGCTTACAAAATGATTATTTTGAACATTAACAATATCCCTTACTTGCTTTAGCGAACTTATGGCGCTGGCATTTGTTTGCTTAAAATGATTAAACTGCAAAAGATAAATTCCAAACCTTTCAGAAACTATTTCTTTGAGTTCATATCCCTGGCTTTGCAAATTACTCAAAACAACATCAGAATTAGACTTGTGCTTGAGTTGTATCATCACTTCTCCTAAATTATAGTCAACCCTCTTTAATGGTTGAGAAAGGCCTTCAGAACTTATTAAAACAAGGCTTATGCTTAAAAATAATAGTAATAGTCGCATTTTGAAAGTTTTATTGCAGCGAAATTATAAAAAAAGCCGGACCATTTAATTGATCCGGCTTTTTTATTAAAAGTGATATTTTATTTTGTGATTAGTAATTTCTTACTAAATATTCTGTCATTAGATTTAATGCTCACAAGATAAATGCCTGATGGAAGTTCACTTAAGTCAAAATTATTTGAATATTCAGTCTGTGATGAAACATCTTTAAGGCTCATTATTTCTACACCCTGATAATTGATGATTTTGAAACTAAAATCTTGATTTTCAACGGAATTAATTTGCAGTTTAAACTCACCATTATTTGGGTTAGGAGATATTGAAACATCAAAGCCTTCACTATTGTTATTTATACCAACGGTATTATCAACAAAAATATTCAGTTCGTCAGAGTAATCTCCGCCACCACAATCATTAATAGCCCTTACCTTTAGTGTAGCATCTCCCATAAAATCAGGGTTCCAATAAACAGTAGCCTCATTAAGAGACCACATTATTTCACCGGCTTCGGCAGGAAGAAGTTCCCATTCATAATCTGAAGTTTCCTCTATAATATTTGTTGTATATGATGTTTCAGTAACCTTATATACATCAACATAATCCTCACCTTCAGGCGTTTCTGGTGCTTCAGGTCCGTAATTGAATGTTAATAACATATCATCTGAAAATGCTTCATCATCATTATCAATAATGTTTAGAGTTAAAGTTACCTCTGTATTTAATAAATCATTTTCTCCAGGGTTATAAACAGCATTTAACTGATTGCCATTTTCGAAAATACCATCTCCAGAAGTAGTCCAGTTTATACTACTGTAATTTGTAGCAGAAGCTTCACACATATATGATTCCGTTGCACACACCTCTGAGTCGGGACCTGCAAATAGAGTAGTAACAAGCATAGTAGGTAATTCTATATTATCTATCCATGCTTTATCCATACCACCGAGGCCTGAATAATCTTTTGCATACTCCCATTTGAAAGTATGTATACCAGGATTTACTGGATATTCAACTTGTGTATATGCGCTACTTCCTGACCAGCTATCAATAAGATTGTCATCTATATAGAAGTTCAATTTATCGAAATCCTCTTCACAGGAAACTTTTCTCCAGAATTTAATTACATCATTTGCCATAACCTCATATGTAATTTTAAAACTACTTGATTGGTTATCGCCTATTGCACCAGATACTGCATGATAATATCCCTGATATGGGTATGATGTAGATATTTCCCAATCCATATCACCATCTGCCTGCCATTCAAATTTATTAAAATCGCCTGTTTCCCAATTTTCCAGGAACTGGCCAATTTTTGGAAAATATGTTTCTGGAACCTCATAGGCGCCACCATTGGCAGTATAGTGCATTTCGGCAATTACTGCAAGAGGAGCTTCATCGCTAACATCTACATTAAACTCAACCCATGAACCGCCAAGCAACCCAAGTATAGGTATTATCTGGTCTTCAGAATTAACAGTAATAAAGTTATTATAAGGAACTAAAGAAATGCTTACATCATTTAAAACACAATGTCCTGTATTCGATGTTTTGATTCTGATATTTGCATTTTCTCCCGGATCTAATATTCCATCATCATTTCCAGTTTCCGAATCGTCAATTACCATTTCAACTGGAGTAATTTTTGGTGCATTAGCTGTTAGGAATAATTTACTATTCCATGTAGAATCATTTTCATCAACCGAGGTTATATCGAATTCCAATACTGTCTGGTCTGGAATATCATCCGCAATTTTAATTTTAAATGCATTATAAACCATCTTATTGGTTCCGGGATAAAGTGTATCATAATCCTGGGAATCTTTTAGGATAGTGCAATATGGATTAGTGGTAGAAAGACTAACAACTACATTGTTTGCATTATCATTACCAAGATTTTTCATTTGCACATCCAGAAGAATTTCTTCACAGAACTCAACCTTATTATTATCATTACCAAGAGAGTCGTTTACCTGATGCATATCGTATAAACAATAAGGACCGTCAGGAGGAATAACTTCTACAGAAGATTCATAGCGATAATAGTTTTGCTTTGTAATAACAATATCTACCATAGTGCCTGGTTCCTGAGGTGTTATTACAACATCAAGAGGCATTCCTGTACCTTCTGCGGTACCTATGATTTCATTATCCACCGTTAAACAAATAAATGAACCGGCATTGGCAGTAATTGTGAAAAAATTAAGTCCACTTAAAATAGCAGGTTCATAAAAAACTGTAAGATCTTGTGGAACTTCATAGTATAACTGTGTAAAGGCATCCCCATGAGTGTGGAATAAATTATATGTTACGGCCTTATTATTCTCATTATACGGCCAGTTTGATTGCTGTAAAAAGTATTTTCCAGCCACATTTGAAAATGCAGGTAAAACACCTCTGGAAAGCGGGTTGGATTGTTCTTCTGGCATAAAATCGGGCCACATATAGTCGAAGGCACCCCACACATAAGTATCATTAACAAATGAATAGGAAACTTCAGAAGCACCTAACAATCCTAATGCTCCATAATCATGACGATGAAATGTCTCCACAAAACACTCTCCCGTTATATTATATTTTCCTGTTAAACAGTTTATTGAGAAAATATAAGAAAGGTCAGTGTTTCTTAAACCCGCTATATTAGCAGATGTATAGGAAGGTTCTCCCCAACCGGTTTCCATACCATGGTCACGGTGTTGCAATAAAAATGCTCCTGCATTTATATCATTATTAATTCTTGTGGCGTTTCCTCCCCAGTCATCAAGATAATCAGGTGAAGCAGGAATGTAACCAAGTCCGTTTGGTCCAAAATAATTCAGAACGGTAGAAGTATTAGTGGCGGTAGACCATGTTCCGGCGGGAGTACCTGAATAAATAGCATTTTCACGAACAGGTGATTTTTCCAATTCATTTTCAAAAAAGCCAGCTATAATTTCAGAACACAATTGAAACCATCTTTCAGTTTGCCATCCCATAGCAGTAATAGGATTTGCATAAAATCCAGGATTTGTAGGAGGATTCCTTTCATAATTCAGTGCCTTATGCACCATGGTTTCCAGTTCATCATTGTTTCTTGCAGTCATACGCGCAAATGTCATTTCCGGCATATAGTCGCCATTAACATCTGAAAAGATATTATCAGAAACACAATAATTGTCATAAATTGGAGAAATAATAGTATTTCCTGAAGTTCCATAATCACCCATTAGCAATACTGCTATAGGAGGAATATCCCAGTTATTATAGGCATCATTAACATAGGTTTCAATGGCGTTTACAGTATTTCCACCCACTTCATCAATAGTTACAACTCCAGTTATAATTCCCTGTCGCTGTCTAAAAACTTTTATTGTATCGGCCCAGGCTAAAAATGCCGGATCGTTAGGTGCTATTATAAGGTATTCATAACCATCACCAGTGGATCGGTTTGCTTTTTGATAATTTTTGTCGATAACATCATCATTAATTACCATATCAAACAAAATAGGATCCCAAAAACGATTACGGTATTTATCTTCTCCAAAATGACCGTTACCACCTACAAACTCTATTTCAATATCCATATCTCTGCTAATAAGCATTTCCTTAGTAACAGGATTATATTGGAAAGGGCTGATGCTGATAAGAACAACATCAAGTCCGCGAATCGTTGTGGGCTCAGAAACTATCACATTTTGTGATGGGAAAAATGCATCCTTTGAATAAATCTCATTATTTTTTTTGTACTCCAATGGCCCCCTGTCGGTATCCCAAGGAATTCGTGGTGCAGGTGAAATATTGATGTTGTTTAAACTTGCTGTTCGTTTATTATTTACGCTTACTTTAACTTCAGCACCCTGAGGAATAGCTACATAGCGACTGATTACCGGTAAATCCGGATTGCCTTCGCTATTTTGAAGTAAACTTCCCTGCATATTGATTTTTTCCATCTGCCGGCCATTTACATCAAGAGCCATACGCTCATAAGAGTTAACAGAAAAACTTAGTTTCAATGATTGCTTGTCTTGTTTTTCAATATGTAAACCCTGCTTTTTCCATGTATCATTAAATGTTACCTGCTGCGCATTCAATGCAAATGCTGATAACATAATAATTAATGATATCAAGGAAACAAAATAATTTTTAATTAGTCTATAATGTTTCATGTACTTGGTTTTAATTGCAATAATAATTCTTAAAAAAACAAAAATATAGCATAAAGTGTTAATAACCATTCTAAATTAGAAATTTATAAACGTTATACTATTCCTTTCTATCGGCAAAAGTGGCTAATATCTTTTTGTCTTTCAGGAAATATAAATTATGGTTATTTACTTTTATATTGTTTGTTTTTCTTAATACCTCCATAAATTTCTCCTCATCTATTCCTTTACAAAATCGCTTTGTGGAAAGACCTTCATCAAATTTTATTGTATTTCCCTTCATGTGAAATTTTCCTGTAATCATATTACATCCATTGCTTCCTGAATAAACGGAGTCGGCAGAAGCAAACTTTAAACCTGCTTTATCAAAAGCGGAATTCTCAGTATCGGATAGTCCGTTAATTGATATCAATGCCCATTTCTTGTCAAAGAAGTTTTCCTTTGTTAATTCTTTGGTTGAAGTACAGGCTGTAAAGCCTATTGTTAAGGCTAAAATAAATAGTATTTTATTCATTATCAGTTAATTTTGTTTTTAAAAACTTTAATAAAAATATCGTTCCTTTATTATCTGATTTTTCGAGTTTAATATTTCCACCCATGCCCGTGATAAGGGATTTTACTATTGCTAATCCCAAACCAGTACCATGTGATCTGGTTGTAAAATATGGAGTAAATACCATATCTCTCATATTTTCGGGTATACCACCGCCATTATCAGTAAACTGAACATTTAAATAAGATTCAGCAGAATGGAGTTCAATAATAATTTCTCCTTCCTGCTTCTCCCCTATTGCTTCTATGGAGTTCTTAATTAGATTGTTGAAGATTTGAGTAATATTTTTTTCAGTTCCTCGCGTATAAAAATCTTCTGTTTCACCAGTTTTAATTAGTTTAAGATTTACATTTTGGGATTTATTGAAGAGTTTAATTACCGATTCAATTAATGAAACCAAATTAATAGGCTCAAAATTTTGCGTATTAGATTTGGCCATATCGGTAAACATTTCAGCCACCCTGTCGAGGGTTTCTATCTGTTTTATAAGTCCTCCGCTAATATCCTCAAACATATCTTCAAACTGTTGCTTGTTCTCGGCTTTAGCTTTAATTAAATACTGAATATTCAGTTTCATTGGAGTTAATGGGTTCTTTATTTCATGAGCTATTTGTCTTGCAAGTTCCCTCCATGCAATTTCCCTTTCTGACCTTTTTAGCATTTCAGAACTAGCCTCAAGTTTGTCGACCATTTTGTTGTATTCGCTAATAAGCGAGCCTATTTCATCATTTTTCTTCCAGAATATTCTTGAGTTGTGCATATCGATTCGAATATTGGAAATACTATTTTGTAATACTGATAATGGTTTTGTGAGTAATCTGGAATACAATACTGCTACAATAGCGCTCAGTATTCCCAGTATTACAAACAGATTAATGAAAGTAAATAATAGAAATTGAAAGGATTTCTTTTGCTCTGTTTGCCTGGCGAAAAATGGCAGATTAATAATTCCATCTACTTTATCTGATGTAATAAATAATGGCAAATAAGTAGAATAATATTTTAAATTTCCAATTTGTTCAGTACAATTATAAAATAGTAAATTGTCTATCATTATTTCTTCGTAGGCCTTTGGGTTTATCAGTGGTGATAAAAAGCCTTCATTAAAAATCTGCTGTCGGGAAGTAGCCATCAATACACCCTTGGAATCATATAAATTAATATCCGTAAAAAACACTATGGAAAATTTCTGTAACAAATCTTCTACCTCTGTATTATCAACTTCATCAAGTGAATTATAATTACTTAATTTATGTTGTAATTCAATTAGTACCGAATGGGCCTTTTCATTCAATGAAGCATGCAATTTATCGGTGTTATTTTGATTTGTATAGTACAAAATAATAACAGCCGTTGTAAGTGTAATTGTACTCAAGGCTATCATAAAAAACATCTGCAGCCTAGCTCTTAAATTTAAATCAAATAATTGATTAAACTGGCTTCCGTATACTATGCTTGTAATTACTACAATTAATACAGCAAGCACAAGAAAGAAATATGAAAAGGTAAATATTTGTGATGACAGTTTTATGATAGGGTGGCTTACGATAATTATATCTCCGTTAGATGCTTTTGTTTTATAGAGTTTATAACCGTTAAGACTGAAAAACTGTTCAAAAGGAAAAGTTTCATAAGTGATATAGTTAGTGTGAAACTCATATTCGCCGAACTTGCTAATTAAATTATTCTGATAATATTTTGCAAAAGAATAGTCTGATAAATCAGGTGTTTCAGGCTTTTTATCTATGAGTAACTCTGCATAAGCCAATCCACCGGGTATGAAATATGAACTTAGCTCGATAAAAAATTTAGCCCCATTTCTGATTTCAAATTCTCCCAGATAATAAATATTATCAGGCTCGTTTTCCAGCAAGTACAAACTTGATTTAGTATTTGAAATAGATGTTCCTTTAAGTTGATCGAAAAAGTTTTGACAATCTACAACTTCATCACTATTTCCCAGCAAAAGACTGTCGTAGGAATTACAAAAAGTAATTTGATAACTAAATCCATTCACTTGATCGATAAAAAACTTGCGTTCCACATAATCCAGAATACTATCATTTATTAAAAGAGTGTCCTGACTTCTTAATCGTTTAACCAGAGTATCATTGTCGAGTTTTATCTTTAATTGATTCCAGAATTTTTCTATGGTTTTATCCCCCTTTTTTACCAGAAATGATGAGATATATTTATGTTGTTTTAGTTTATTTTCCTCAATGGTAGTATTCACAATTATTGAGATTGCAGCGGAAATTGCTATAATATAAAGGAGGTGATGTAGTATATAAAACTGCTTTAAGCGAATTAAAACAGTATCGATTAAAAAGGAGGAAAGTAATAAGAAGGAAAGTAATGATATCAGCATCCAACTATAGCCAAATACAATATACCCGATAATTATATTAACTAATATTGCTGAAATAATTATTATTGGTCTTTTAGCAGAACCCTTAAATAAAATACCAATAATACGTAAGGCTGCATAAACAATCATTCCGCTGATGGATATCCATACAGAAACAACAATACCAGTGCTAAGGTCAAAAAATGAAAATATTTCAGTTACATTATTCG
>PKTD01000043.1 GCA_002869315.1 Marinilabiliales bacterium
CTCTCGTTTTCTCCAGGTGTGCTTATTTCTTCGTCACGATCCTGACCAGTGCAACCACAAGCGGTCTCTCCTTCGCAAGAAGGAGGACAATAATCAGGGATAAGACAATTTCGAGCAGGTGCATCAGGTACATCTTAGATTTACTTTCTAACGAGTACAGCAAAAGCGGTAACAAAAATAATACCTAGTATAGAAGGTAAATTAATCGGAAACGCGATACGTGTTCCTACCCCTAATATTTCCCTTGTGATAATGGCATTGGACTTGAAACGAGAGACCAGCATAAAAGAAGTTCATGAACTAGTTCGTAAAGCAACCTTATCAGGTGAACTAGTGGCTCAAATAAAGTATGGAACATCTGCAGATGCAGTTTCTTCCGACTTTACCAGTGAGCCTTATACTAGTGTTTTCGACAGTGTAGCAACAAAGATTTCTGGTGATGGAAAAAGCATAGTAGTATATGTGTGGTATGATAACGAATTTGGATATTCATTACAGGTAATTAGGGTTGCAAAAAGTATGGCAAATGTTAAGAGACCTACTTACTATTAATGATATTAAAAAACTTTCTAAGCCGTCTTTTTCTTAACAAAAGGCGGCTTTTTTGTTTATAAAAAAACCTCAATATTCTTAGATATCATAATTAAATGTTGTTAATTTGCATCCCTGTTAGTTCAATCATTCACGATTTATGAAAAAAAATGTAAAATACATCTTCGTTACCGGGGGTGTATCATCCTCATTAGGGAAAGGAATTATTTCTGCTTCATTGGCAAAACTACTACAGGGACGTGGCTTTGAAGTTACTATTCAAAAATTAGATCCATACATCAATATCGATCCAGGAACCCTAAACCCCTATGAGCATGGGGAATGTTATGTTACTGATGATGGAGCTGAAACTGACCTTGACCTTGGACATTATGAAAGATTTTCGAGCACTCCTACCTCACAAGCAAATAATATTACAACAGGGCGCATTTATCAAAACGTAATTGATAAAGAGAGAAAAGGTGAATATTTGGGAACTACTGTTCAGGTAATACCGCATATAACAGACGAAATAAAGCATTCAATCAAATTATTGGGCAATACAGGTAAATTTGATTTTGTAATAACCGAAATAGGTGGTACTGTTGGTGATATTGAATCATTTCCATTTATTGAAACTGTAAGACAGATGAAATGGGAACTGGGCCATAGTTGTGCCGTAATTCACCTTACTCTGGTACCTTTTTTAAAGGCTGCAGGTGAACTTAAAACAAAACCAACACAGCATTCAGTCAAGACAATGCTCGAACAGGGGGTTCAGCCGGATATTATCGTTTGCCGCAGTGAGTATCACCTTAATGAGGGAATACGTAGTAAGATTGCACAGTTTTGTAATGTTTCTGAAGAGTCGGTGATAGAATCAATTGATGCACCTACAATATATGATGTTCCTCTTTTAATGAGAGAAGAGAAACTGGATATTGCTGTTTTAAATGAAACCAGAACAGAAATTCCTGAAACTCTGGATTTATCCAATTGGGAGAGGTTCGTAAAACGACTTAAAAACCCTGTAAAAGAGGTTAATATTGGTTTAGTTGGAAAGTATGTGGAACTGCAGGATGCCTATAAATCCATAAAAGAATCTCTTATTCACGGTGGAGTTGAAAACGAATGTAAAGTAAATGACATTGATATACAGTCGGAAAAGATAACATCAGAAAATGTAGTTGAACTTTTATCAGGTTTAGATGGTATCATAGTAGCCCCTGGTTTTGGTGGAAGAGGTATTGAAGGTAAAATAGAAGCGGTAAAATATGCCAGAGAGAACAATATCCCTTTCTTGGGGATTTGTCTGGGGATGCAGTGTGCAGCCATTGAATTTAGTAGAAATGTATTAGGTTTAAAGGATGCCCATACTGTTGAAATAGATGAAAAAACTAAGAATCCAGTTATCGACCTTATGGAGGAACAGAAGGATATTGAAAACATGGGAGGAACAATGAGACTGGGTTCTTATAACTGTAAACTAATAAAAGGAACAAAAGTATTTGATATTTACAAGACTGAAATGATTTCAGAACGTCATCGCCATCGATTTGAATTTAATAATATTTATCGCGATGGTTTTGAAAAGGCAGGAATGAAAATCGCAGGGATAAACCCTGAGAAAAACCTTGTGGAGATAATTGAGTTAGAAAACCATCCATTTTTTGTTGGAGTACAGTTTCATCCTGAATACAAATCTACTGTTAAAAGACCGCATCCACTATTTGTTGGCTTTGTAGAAGCAGTAAAGGAGAATAAGTAAACTTACAATTATTTATTTCATCCAGATATTCCAGGATAGTTCGGCTTGCATTTTAAACATGGGCATGCCCCCAATTATTGTGGCACCATTTTCTTTTGCCTTTGCTAAAAATTGAGTTTCTTCAGGATTATATACACAGTCGTAGCAGATATGACTATCTCCCAAATAATTATAGGGAATATCAATTAACTCATCTTCATGCGGATACATGCCGGCAGGACTGCAGTTTACAAAGAGTTTAAAACTGTCGCATATATCTTTATTTATCCAGTTGTAACCAAAATGGGCTACTTTTAATGGGTTTCTGCTAACATAATAATAAAATACTCCCAATTTTCGTAAAACATAAGCAACACTGTGCGCCACCCCTCCTGTTCCAAAAATTAAAGCTTTTATTCCCCTATTATTTTTTATATGCTTCTTAATAGTTTCTTCGAATGCCATAACATCAGTATTATAGCTTGAAATTATTTTATTATTATTCGTTTCAGTTATCTTCAGAACATTTAGAGAACCACTATACTTTACATCAGAACTGCATTCATTTGTAAGAAAAGACAATGCGCGTTTATAGGGAATAGTGACATTCAGGCCTTTCAGATTGGGAGTATTTTTAATCAAATCTTCAACTTCCTTAACTGTATCCATATCGAATAATCGGTATTCAGCATCTATACCAAGTTTTTTAAATCTGGAATTAAAAAACAAAGGTGACTTAGAATGACTAATATTCTTACCTACTAATCCGTAAATGTCCATTAACTAATTTGATTTTTTTGAAGCTAGTAATTCTATAGTTGTGATAGATGCTATTCCTATTAGCATGAAAAATATTGCAAATATAACCTCTGTGCTGAAACCATCAGGAATTACACTAATATATTTAGCAATAACTGCTTCACCCTCTTTAATAATAATATTTCCCATACTATCCTGCAGGTATTCTACTTCTTTCCATGGCCAAAGCACATTTAATGATCCTAAAATAAAGCCCGTTAGTATAGCAATTGTTTGATTTTTATATCTTTTAAATACCCAGGATAAAATATGAGAAAAGGCAATTAAACCTCCTACAGCCCCAATTAAAACAGGTAATAATATATCCAGATCTTTATTGTTAATAGCATCAATTGCAACCAGTTGATAGTTACCCATAAGTATCAAAACAAATGAACCCGAAAGTCCTGGTAAAATCATACTGCATACAGCAACTACTCCGCATATAATTAAATAAAAGAAACTGGAATTCTCAGCAGCAGGATTTACCAAAGAAAGTCCTATAGCTGTTAATGTTCCTATAATAAAAATGACTACTACACTGGAATTTACCTTTTCAATTGTTTTCCCAACAAAATATACGGAAGCTAATACTAAGCCAAAAAAATATGCCCAGATATAAACCGGATAATTCGTAAATAAAAAATCAAATAGTTTGGCCAGTAAAACTATTGCCAATATAACTCCAGCAAATAAACTAACCAAAAAGGCGAAGTCTGTTTTTTTGGCAAACTCTTTAAACTTCCCAGTGAATAGAAGTCGGGCAGCACCCAATCCAAATGACTTTATGGAATTTATTAATCTTTCAAAAATTCCTGTAATCAGAGCAATGGTACCACCGGATACACCAGGTATAATATTAGCAACTCCTACGGCAATACCTTTCAATAAATAAATAAAATAATTCATGAAAACTATGAGTTTTTGTAAGTATAAACAAGATCTGTAAATCTCGTTTCATTTATAAGTTCGGGCAAGTACTCCA
The DNA here is from genome assembly GCA_002869315.1 of Marinilabiliales bacterium. Lineage (GTDB taxonomy): Bacteria > Bacteroidota > Bacteroidia > Bacteroidales > F082 > BM524. The sequence continues at coordinate 4,062 of PKTD01000043.1, forward strand.
GTAGATCGATATGAGCATCAAAATCCATTTTCATAGCCTTTTCAATATAATAATATGCCTGCTGAATTTTTCCATTCTTATAGAGATAAGCAGCCAAACGATACCACAAAGAGGCAACATCAGAATTGCTTTCAATTGCTTTTTCTATAATTTCAATGGGTTTTTCAAACTCATTATCTGCACTATAGCATACAGAAAGGTTTATCCATGCATCAATATAATTCTCGTCTTCTTCAACAATATTATTAAACAGTTTAATTGCCTCTTCAAGTTGATTACTTCCCATATAAACTATAGCAAGGTCATATGAGAGATCTGTATTATGCGGATTAATTTCTACCGCTCTTTTATAATAGTTTATTGCTTTTTTATCCTCAGAATCAGCAACCGCAATACGAGCCAAACCAACCCATGCTTCTGCAGAATTAATATCAATATTTAAGGCTGAATTATAATGAGAAAGAGCATTCTGGAATTCTTCCAGGTTTTCATATGATTCACCAATATAGGTATGTGTTAATGCATCTTCCTCTTCATAGTTGAATGTTTCCTTATAATATTTAATGGCTTTTCTATAGTGTTTTAAACCACTATATGAATTAC
>PKTD01000126.1 GCA_002869315.1 Marinilabiliales bacterium
CTTCCACATTCACAATCGCCTTCTATCCATCGGCCGAGATCCCCAATTTCATAACGATTTAAAGCCTGGCCTTTACGGTATTTGGAAGTGAAAATCAAACGCCCTGTCTCGCCTTTTTCAACAGGCTCGGTACTGTCGAGTTTTAATATTTCCAGATATTGAGTTTGAGTAAGTACATGGTGTACGCTACCTTCACAATGGCTACATGCATAGCCCATAGGCCCGGCATCATTGCTTCCATAGATGGCAGATTTAAATAACTCAATACTAAAAGCCTCCTGATACTTTTTGCGTTGTTCTTCCGGCCAGTGTTCACCACCGTAAAATACTTTTTTTAAACCTCCATATTCGGCTAGTTTATCAAATGAATTTTCAAATAGTTGTGATAAATAGAATGGCATTCCTAGCAGCGTATCTATCTTATTATCAATAATTTGTTCTGTCAATTCATCGAAATCGGGGATGGCTGTTATGGGGAACTGTTTTACCTGTAAGTTTTCTAAAATTGACCAGAAACTAATAAAGCCTCCATACATATGGCCTGAATAAAATAAATTGGCACAGCGGTCTTTATCTGGCTCCAAACCTGCCGCAAATAATGCTTCGGCACCAGCCTGCATTTGGATGTGATAATCATCATAAGTATAGACGGCCTTTTTTGGTTTACCAGTTGTGCCGCCACTCTTAAAATACAATTCCTGATTTTCATCATTTATCTTCTGGTTCAGATATACTTCTTTGGTTGTAACATTCAACTTATCCAAACCAGGTATCTCCTCCTGAGGTTTTAACTCATTATAATCGCTGATATCGTTTGTTAAATCTTCCTGCATTATACTCACTCGTCTGGCATATCGCTGCAATGCGTAAACACCATCATGTGGCTGACCATCATATGCCTCCAGCATTTTTCCCACGGGCATTATCCGTGTAACTCCGGCATTTATTAACTTCGTCGATAATTCGTAAAGTTCGTTTCTTGTACAAGCCAGTCCTACAGTCTGCAAATAAGTTCTGAAAGGTTCCAGTACACTTACAATTTTGTTTTTAGGTAGTGGCTTTAGCCAGATGGTTCTGTAAAGTGGTGAAGGCCTTAGTGATGATTTGTAATCCACTATAACTCTCCAAACATAATCCTTATCTTCTATCACTTTGTTTTGCCCCAGAGCCTCAGAAGTTTTTGCTACCTGAGTGATCCCTGAAATTTCTGCTGATTCCTGAATGCTAGGCGACTTTTGGGGAAAAGTTTTAGAAACCTTATCTAATACCTTGGAGAAGTTCTCAGCAAACTTATTTAGGTCTTCCATATCTTCAGTTTCAAGATACAAACACTGCGGACTGGAACATGCTTGCTGCTCAATTACACAAATATCGTAGGCAACTGCTTCCATACTTTTTATATCAGTCTTACGACTATTGGCTACATAAGAAAAACTGATTTTATGTCCCCAGTCTATTATCCTTACAGAAGGCTGCAGCATTTTTTTAACTGATGCTATCGACTCTTCTCCACCCCATGCAGCGACGCCATTGGAAATCTGGTAAAGTTTTTCCAGTAGAGATTTTTCCTTAGAAGATATTTGAAAGGCATAAATAAAAGATTTTAAATGACCGCTTTCATCAGCATCGGCCAAAGCCTTTAAAACCAATTGTGGGAAATTTCCATTTTTACTGTAGTTTTTAAGCAGATTAATATTGCCTGACATTAAGCCCTCCAAAACACTTAAAGGTGCAACAGTAGCTGCATTTCCCGGTACAATATGAACAAGGGTTCCAAGAGGTGCCCAGGCTTCAAAGACATTGGTTTTAAAATCAAACCTTTTTGGAATGAAGGGTTCCATACTCCCCAGTTCCCGAATATACTTTTTCTTAAGCCCTTCAGGATTTAGAAACTCAATGATAATATTAATTGTGTTAAGAGCCTCTTCATGCCTTTGTCCGGACAGAACCAATGAATTTATCCATTCTTCGGGTATTTCCTTCTTCAGATCTTCCCTTAGTTTTTCCGCTGCCGCTAGTAAAATAATGGGGTTTAATTGTTCCGATAAATCTTTGGAAACAATTTCTTCCAGCCTTTCGAGTTGATTTACTAACTCATCCTTACTTATCCACTCTCCTCTAAAAAGATGCTCTTTTGTTTTAACTGACTTTTCCATTTTATACACTTTCTTTTTTTAATAATTCGGAGGCTGATACTGCACAACTTTTGTTTTTAGAAATTCCTGCTCTTCCTAGTATTTCTATGAATGGTGTTTTCAATCCACAGGAGCATTTTTCAGCTTTATGTATCATCGCTAAATCTCCCATCATTACGCTTATTGCTGGCACAGAAGTAATGTAAGGAGTTAGGAAGCAAAGGAAGCCAGGCTTTTCATTTCCAAGAATTTCACGCGTTTTAGTGTCTCTTATAAATGCTCGCGACCAGATGGGGATATGAAGGTTATGTTCAGAACATTCGATATAAGGTACTGAATGTTCAACCGATCCATAACCATCTCTGCATCGGTGTTGAGGTATGCCTAACTGTTTTTCCACAAGTATTGCAAAATCTTTTTTTGATATCTGCTGATCTGCATATCCTTTCCAGCCACCTGCAGTAAAAATGAGTGACTCTTCCGACAATTTTAAAGGTTCCATATCCAAATCCATCATTTGTTTTATCACAAAATAGAAGAATGAGGGGAAGCCCACCACTCTAACAGGAAGCCCTTGTTTTTCATATTCTTTAAGCTTTTCTATAGCCCCAAATGCATCAAACTCATGACCACCTCTTCCATTGGATCGAAGTAGATAAAACATATCGTTAGCAGGCGCAAAATGTGTAAGGAACATAGAGGTGTTAGTAGTACCTCTTGTGGATCCTGCTTCGGGCTCATAATTGGAAACTATATAGTTTGTTTTTTTATCCGGATTATACCATCCGTAATAATCATAAACAAAGTCGACCATTCTCCTGCCTGAGTTTATAGACCATTCGTCGAAAAACATCTGGCTCTTCTGTCCTGTTGTACCGGAAGAGGTTAGAGTTATTGCTAAATCATCTTTTGATACTGTTGGAACTTCGTGGGTTTTAAAGAAGTTCGCATGTATGTATGGCAACTTCTGTAAATCTTCAATTTTCTCGACCGATTCAATGTCAAACTTATTAATATTCAATAAATTATTATAAAAAGTATTCTTTGAACTATGCCAGTTTATACTCTCTTTCATGGCCTTTAGAAATAGATTGTCCATTTCACTGTTTACAAGATAAGGCTGATCCATATCGCATAATTCCTGAACACTTTTTAGTTTATTTAAATCCGGAACCTGCAATTGTTTATGTTTTATTTTCATGATTTGTTCTTAAAATCTTTTATCAATAATTTGCAAAAGTTTGCCAGTTCTTGTGTTTATTTCCAGTTCGTCAGAATGGCACCATTCAATTTTAATAGGATGAATCTTATTTTTAGCAATCTCTTCTTCAAACATATGTCGTTCTTTAGAAATTGCTTTTATTAGTCTGTCAGTAATATCGTCAGTTTTTTCAGGCTTTTCCTGAACAGCAATTTTAATTGTCAGTCCATCTTTATGGTCATAATGGTTTATTATCATCTGCGTGTTTGAATAGGAAAATTCAGATTCGAATTTTTTAAGAATATGCAGAAGGTCTTCCATATAGAAAGTGATAGGTCCTATTCTGGCACCTTCTTCCGATCGGCCAAGTATTTTAAATTTTCTGTTTTTACTTCCCTCGTCCTCTACCCAAAAACCATTATCACCTACCGGATATCGTATTATTGGCATTAGCAGTCGGCTGAGATTAGTACTATAAATTTTACCTTTTATATTTGGCTTAATAATTGGTTTTCCACTTTGCTCATCTATTATTTCAATAATATGATGATTGTCGAACTGACGATGTTCATTATAATCGCAAGTATCATCGGCAAAGCCAAGGAGACCGGCATCAACGCTGGCATAACCAACAGAGCGGATTTCAACACCCGGAAAAACTTCTTTCAGATGCTGCCTTTGGTCTTCATACATAGTTTCTCCACCGAAATATATTTTTTCCAGATGTATTCCTTCAATTTTATTTGCACTCACATAATCAGCCAGAGTCATTATAGTTGTAGGAACACATAAAACTACGTTTATGTCAAAATCTTTAAGTGTATTTAAAATAAATTCTGGAGGTGCAGATCCTGATATGGGAAAGATCGTAACATCCACAGGGCATCTTTCTATGGTATCGCTGAGAAATATAAAACTGGCATAAAGTTGACCTACATAAAATAGATTGGCTACCCTGTCGCCATTATTTAGGCCATTTTCGCCGAAGTGCGTTCCAAATGTTCCGGTCATTGTTTCCCACTCCATTTTTGTGTAGGCTGAAAATTTAGGATCTCCTGTTGTTCCTCCGCTTTTAAATACAATACCATCAGATAGATCGCCAGTTAATAATTGATTATCTTTAATTTTATTGGCTTCCCAAAAGGATTTTTGTTCAATTAGAGGTAAATCAGCTAAAATCAAATTCCCAATACTATTAATTTCTTTATATAGATTTTTATAAAAGGGAGAAAGTGATTTAGCATTTGCTATAATTGTTTTTAAGGGATAGTTTTTCATATAAAAAA
>PKTD01000081.1 GCA_002869315.1 Marinilabiliales bacterium
AGGGGTTTTCTCGGTAAAATGCTATTCTCCGGAGAGGAAGTTTATAAAAAAGCAAATGTGCTATCAGGAGGAGAGAAAATGCGTTGTATGATTGCCCGCATGATGATGGAAAATGCAAATGCCATGATACTTGATACCCCTACCAATCATCTTGATATGGAATCAATTCAGGCTTTTAATAACTCCCTGGAAGGTTTTAAAGGGAATCTTTTCTTTTCATAACACGACCATGAATTTATACAATCCGTTGCAAATAGAATAATTGAAATAACACCTAATGGCATGATTGATAAGTATATGGACTATGATGATTATATTACGGATGAAAAGATATTAGCCCAGAGAAGTGCTTTATATGAGGTTTAATTTTTAATCTGCTTAAAAAAAGCATTTATTAACTTTGCAGAAAAAATTGCATGGATAATTTAATAGTTGTTGGCGACAGGGTATTAATAAAACCCGCAAACGAGACAAATAGGAGTAAGGGTGGATTGCTGCTTCCCCCAGGTTATAAAGAAAAAGAAGAAGTGCAATCAGGCTATATCGTAAAAACCGGACCCGGTTATCCCATTCCAATTTCCTCTGAAGAAGTATAAGAACCCTGGAAAAAAAGTAATGAAAAGGCAAACTATATTCCTCTACAGGCAAAAGTTGGTGATCTGGCAATTTTTGTGAAAAGCGGAGCCATAGAAGTAAGATATAAAAGTGAAAAGTATCTGATAGTTCCACAATCTGGAATACTATTACTGGAACGTGATGGATTAAATGTGGAAGAATAGAATATGAAAATTATTAAGTTTTTTATTTATTTCTTGTTGTCATTTATATTGATGATTTCTTGTAATAATGATCCAATAACATCTGATATAGAAGAGTATTTAAAAGATTTGAAAAAATCAGATAAGCCCGGATGCGAAGTGAAATATGCAAAAGGGTTTAGTATTGATTACTACGATGGAATAACAAAAATTAATGTTAAAAACCCACTGGATAAATCACAAATTCTAAATACTTATTATTTGGTTAAGAGTGATAAACTCAAATCCAAGTTTTCAGGAAATAAGTATGTAATTCAGTTGCCTCTTGAGAGAATAGCCGTTTTTTCAGGTACTCAAATAAGCAGCCTTTTGAAATTAGGTCATAATAATGAGATAATTGGGGTTTCTGAGGCGAACTACATAACAATTCCTAAAATAACTGAAGGTATTAGTAAAGGAAGTATTGTTGAACTTGCCAGTAATGGAGAGTTTTATGTTGAGACAGCACTAAAACTTAATCCTGATTTAATTTTTTATTCCCCTTATAATGTAAATGAATCCCATCCGCTTGCAGTTACTAATATTCTGATGGTACCTTATTTGGATTTTAAGGAAACTACTCCTTTGGGCAGAGCCGAATGGATAAAGTTTAATGCTGCATTTTTTGGCGAAGAAAATATGGCAGACTCAATATTTAATAATATAGAATCGTCATATAATCACTATGTTGACATGGCTAAAACAGCAGCAAATCGACCTAGTGTTTTGTCTGATAAACCTTTTGCAGGTCAGTGGTACGTGCCTGGAGGAAAAAGTTATATTGCCCAACTCTTTAAGGATGCCGGCGCTGATTATATTTGGAAAGATGATAATGGAGTGGCAAGTTTCCCTCTGGATTATGAATTAGTTTTTAAAAAAGCAGTTCATGCCGACTTCTGGCGTATTGTTGGGTCAACAAACGATAAGCCATCTTATGAATTTCTGGAAAAGCAAAATGAACTATTTACACATTTCGATGCTTTTAAAAACAAAAAGATTATTTGGTGTGATGCCCGTAACACTGCCTATTTTGAAAAGGGCCCTTTAGAACCACAGGTGCTGCTTGCAGATCTTATATATTGCTTTCATCCTGAATTGATGCCTGATTATCAGCCTGTTTATTATTTCTTATTAAATTAAAATTGATTTAATTTCTTTCATTTTTTAATTACAAAGATTTTATCTTTGCTCAAAATTGAGAAAATTTTGTCGCTTAATAATAAAACATTTTCATATTTATTTTTTTTATCCTTAGGAGTAATTGTCTTATTTCTCTTAAACTTATGGTATGGATCTGTGCTAATAAGTGCGGAGAATGTTCTGAAAACCTTATTGGGAAACACAAACAATAATTCTGATTCCATTATAATAATAAACTATCGTTTGCCGCAAGCTATAACTGCTCTTGCAATAGGTATGGCACTGGGATTATCAGGTCTGCTTCTGCAAACTTTATTTAATAACCCTCTTGCCGGTCCCTCAGTTCTTGGTATTTCTTCTGGTGCAAGTTTTGGTGTAGCATTGGTGGTGTTAAGTGGTTCTATAACAGGGATTAATTATTTGATGCCGGGATTAGTTTTTGGAAATATCTTAATTGTTGCTTCGGCACTTATTGGGGCATTTGCAGTTTTATTTCTGATAATTTTTATATCCGCACGAATAGGGAATATAGTTGTTGTACTCATCATAGGTATTATGATAGGATATGCCATAAACGCCCTTGTTGGCGTATTACAGTTTTTTAGTCGTTCGATGGAGCTTCAGGAATATGTTATATGGGGACTTGGAAGTTTTTCAAAAACTACACTTACTCAATCTGTTTATCTTTCACTTTCAATTTTAATCCTTATTGTATTTAGTTTTTTCTTTAGAAATTCGCTGAATGTATTGTTGATGGGGAAAAATTATGCCCAAAGTATGGGAATAAACACCAAAAGGATGCAGTTTAGTGTTTTGTTAATAGCCGGATTATTGATTGCACTTGCAACTGCTTTTACTGGCCCCATTGCCTTTTTGGGTTTGGCAATACCTCATATTGCCAGAAACTTATTTAATACATCCAATCACAGGGTTTTACTTCCTGCTGTTATTATTTTGGGTGCTTTCATAGCGTTGGTTTGTAATTTTATTTCCAAATTACCAGGTTATGATACGTCTCTTCCAATAAATGCTGTAACGTCTATGATAGGTGCGCCTATTGTTATTTGGGCAATAATAAAACGTTCTAAAATCAGGCAGTCATGAAAGAAGTTCTAAAGATAAAAAATTTGAAAACTGCTTATTTTGTAGGTAAGAGGAATCAGAGAATATTGCACCATTTGCAAAACCTAGCTGTTTATGAAGGCGACCTCGTAAGTGTTTTAGGCTTAAATGGAAGCGGTAAATCTACACTCATTAGGTCACTTTTAGGGATGCAAAAATCAGTTGAATCTGAGATCTATTTTCAAAATACAAATTCCAGATCTATAAATATTAATGAGTTAGCCAAATTGGTGTCGGTGGTGCTTACCGATAAACTGGAAGATAATTTCTTGAAAGTTTATGAAATAGTTTCTCTTGGTAGGTTTCCTTATGGAAGTTCCACAGGCAGTTTAACAGAATTGGATAAAGAAAAAATCTCAATGGCAATGGAGAGTATGAACATTACAGAATTTGCTAATCGAAGTTTTTCTCAATTAAGTGATGGTGAGAAACAAAGAGTTCTTATAGCAAGGGCGATTGCACAGGATACTCCATTAATAATTCTTGATGAACCGGCTGCATTTATTGACTCTCCGGGAAAATTAAGTATTATGAAAATGCTTAAACTGATAAGTAAAAGTCAAAATAAATCGGTTTTATTAACAACCCATGATATCGAGTCTGCTCTAAAATTCTCTGATAAAATTTGGTTACTTTCTCAGGATGGTAGTTTCCAAAGCGGAATTCCTGAAGAAATGATTAATAATGACTTAATAAATAGTTTTTTTGACAAAGATGGTATAACATTTAATAAAGAAAAACTTGGGTTTGACATAGACTAATCAATTAAATTAATTCTCTTATTATGAACAATATTCTGACATATATTTTTGTAAGTGTTTTACTAACAAGCTCTTGTATGCAATCACCTAAAATGGAAGCAGATTTAATTATTAAAAATGCGAATATTTATACGGTAGATGATGATTTCTCAATTGCTAGCGTAATTGCAATAAAAAATGGTGATATTATTTCAGTGGGTGGAGATGAGATTTTAAATGATTATGTTTCAACTAAACTTATAAATGCTGAAGGAAATTTCATTTACCCTGGATTTAATGATGGCCATAGTCATTTTTTGGGTTATGGAGTTAGTTTAATAAAATATGCTGATTTAATTGGAACTACTTCCTTCGAAGAAGTAATAGAAAGAGTTAAGAAACATAATGATGAATTCCCATCACAATGGATACTCGGAAGAGGATGGGATCAAAATGATTGGGAGTTTAAGGATTTTCCGGATAATAATTTATTAAATGAACTATTCCCTGATCAGGCAGTAGTTCTTATACGTATTGATGGACATGCTGTTCTTGCCAACGACTTTGCCTTAAAAATTATTGGATATGATGAGAATACCAAAATTGAGGGAGGAGAACTGCTTAAGAAGAATGGAAAGTTAACAGGGGTATTAGTTGACGCAGCGGCATATAAAATGAAGAATGCAATTCCTGCCTTGACTAAATTGGAAAAAGAACTTGCTTTAATTAAGGCTCAGGAAAATTGTTTTGCCAAAGGTTTAACAA
>PKTD01000210.1 GCA_002869315.1 Marinilabiliales bacterium
GACAACCACGACAACCATGCTTAGGTTTAACATAAACGTTTGGAGATTTCTTCCGTCGGCTGACGGAACCTGTCCGTCCCCTGACGGATCGAAATGACAATTTTTACTTTTAGTTATCCACTTTTCACTCTCCTAGTCCATAATCTCAAAGTCCAGCTGGCGTTTTATTAGGTCTACTTTCTTGACTTTTACGTTTACCTCATCGCCAAGGCGATAAACCTGACCATATTGTTTACCAATAATGCGATAATTATCTTCATCCAGATAGTAATAATCGCCTTTAAGTTCGTTAAATCTTATAAGTCCTTCGCTATGACTTTCTACCAGTTCCACAAAAATTCCCCACTTACTGACACCTGAAATGAGTCCGGGAAATATCTTCCCGATTTTGTCTTCCAGAAACTCTACCTGTTTGTATTTTATGGATGCCCTTTCGGCTTCGGCAGCCATTTTTTCCATATCCGAAGAATGCTTGCAAGCCTCTTCATACAATTCTTTGTTGGCCGACTTTTTACCTTCCAGATAGGATTCCAAAAGCCTGTGGACCATGAGGTCGGGATAACGCCTGATGGGAGATGTGAAATGTGAGTAAAAGTCGAAGCCCAGGCCATAATGACCAGTATTATCCGTTGAATAGATGGCCTTTGCCATGGTTCTGATGGCGATGGTTTCTATCATATTTTCCTCACCTTTACCCTTAATCCTGTTAAATAGGTTATTGTAAGAACTTGCCAGTTCAGCACGTGATGATACATTAAGTCCGTAGCCCAGTTTTTTCAAAAAGCCCACAAAAGTTGCCAGTTTCTCAGGGTTTGGTTCATCATGAACCCGGTAAATAAAGGTCTTGGGTGTTTTGCCCGATTTTGGTTTGCCTATGAATGAAGCAACACTTTTGTTGGCCAGAAGCATAAACTCCTCCACCAGATGGTTGGACTCTTTTTGCTCTTTTATATATGTTTCCAAAGGTTTGCCGTTTTCATCAAGTTTAAACCTTACCTCTTCGGTATTGAAATTTATGGAGCCCGCATCGAAGCGTTTTTTTCTCAGAACGGAAGCCAGTTTATGGAAACTAAGCACTTCCTCAGCATATTTCCCCTTGCCACTTTCAATTATCTCCTGAGCCTCTTCATAGGTGAACCTATGATTGGAGTTAATCACAGTTTTTCCAAACCATTCATCCAGCACTTCTGCATTTTGATTCATTTTAAAAACCACCGAAAAAGTAAGTTTCTCTTCCTTTGGTCTCAGAGAGCAAACCATATTTGATAGTTTTTCAGGTAACATAGGAATTACCCTGTCGACCAGATATATGGATGTGGCTCTGGAATATGCTTCTTTTTCCAAAGCCGTTCCGGGCTTTACGTAATGTGATACATCAGCAATGTGAACACCAATTTCAAAATTCCCGTCGGGAAGATTTTTTATGGAAAGTGCATCGTCAAAGTCCTTTGCATCCCATGGGTCGATGGTGATGGTAAAAGTATTTCTAAAATCTCTTCTCTTTTTTATTTCTGCCGGTGATATGTTGACATCAATCTTGTGGGCTTCTCTTTCTACGGCTTTGGGAAATGATAAAGGGAAATTATATTCTGCTAGTATGGAATTCATTTCCACATCATTATCTCCGGGATATCCAAGAATTTCGCTTATCTCCCCAAAGGGATTGTTGGCATGTTCAGGCCAGTCGCCTAAACTTGCAATAACCTTCTGTCCGTTTTTTGCACCATTAATTTTCTCTATGGGAATAAAGATGTCGTAGGGCATATTCTGACTATCAGGAATAACAAAACCATAGTTTTTGTCCAGTTCCAAAACACCCACAAACGACTTCTTTTTTCGTTCTACTATTTCAACAATCTGGCCTTCGGGCTTATGCGATTTTCTCCTTGGAAACATAAACACTTTTACCATATCCCCGTGGAGAGCATGACCCGTATTATTGGCAGAAATGAATACGTCATCACCACCTTCATCAGATATTACATAGGCTTTTCCGGTTTTCTTCAAATCCACACGACCTGTAATTGTTTGCTGTTTATTGGCCAGTTGGCGTAGTTTTTCAGGATTAATAATATATTTTCCGGGTTTAACCCGGATGATTTCCTCATTGGATTCAAGATCCCCTATAATGCTCATTACCAACTCCTTGCCGGCTTTGTCGTCAATGCCTAAACGATGTGCTACCTGTTTGTAGTTGAGGTTTTTAAAGGGGCTATCTGCGAAAACGCCTATTATCATTCTTACCAGGGCGCTTTTTGGTTTTTGTTTTTTATTTCTTTTTTTCATCTTGTGTACAAAGATAAGGATTTAGAAAGCAGCGAAATGCTTATAAGTATTTATTTATGTTAATAATAGGGTATTTTCATTTTTCAGGAAATTAATTATTCCACAATGATTAGAACTGAAAAATATCATAAAGGAGGAAAAAACGCAATCTTACTTATGTTTATATCTAGATAAGTACTATATTGCAGGCTTTTAAATCAATATCTAAACATTATGAGAAGAATTTTACTATTATTAATTGGAATAGTTGTATCCGGTAATATGATTTATGCCGGTGGACTCGTGACAAATTCTAATCAAAGTACAGCGTGGAGCCGTATGCTTGCAAGAGATGCATCAGTAAATATTGATGCCGTGTATTATAATCCTGCTGCATTGGTAAAGCTAAAAGATGGATTTCATATATCCCTTAGCAGTCAGACAATTGTACAAAGGCAAACCATTATCTCTTCATTTCCTTTCTTAAATAACGCTACTTATGAAGGTGATGTATTTGCTCCTATATTTCCTTCAGTTTATATGGCATGGAAAAAGGGCAAAGTAGCCGTTTCACTGGGATTTAATCCTGTTGGTGGAGGTGGCGGAGCCACTTTCGAACGTGGTGTTCCGTTGATGGAAATACCTATTGCGGCCGCTGCGGCTGGTTTTGCGCAAATGGGTGTTAGCGGTTATTCAGCAAATATGCAGTTTGAAGGAACTTCAGTTTACTGGGGTCTTCAGTTGGGTGTTTCTTATGCTATAACTGATAATATTTCTGTTTTTGCAGGTGCCAGATATAATATGGCCAAGAATACCTATCAGGGATACTTAAAAGACATTAGTTTTAATACAACTGCAGGAACAGTACGCGCCGATGATTTTATGAATGGCGTTGGTAACCAGGCACTTCAGGGAGCACAAACAGCACAAGGTGCTGGAGATATGATGCAACCTTTGATTGATAACGGCCTGGCAGACTTTACAATCAACGATGCAACTGCTATGGGATTTCTTACTCCTGAGCAAGCAGCCATGATGATTGGCGGACTTGTACAGTTTGGAGTACCACAAGATCAGGCTGGAAATATGACTCTTGGAGTTAGTCAGCAAACATTTTATGGTGCTGCTACTGAACTTACCGGCCAGGCACAACAGTTGTTTGCAGGTGCTTATCTGATGCAGGATCAGGAAGCAGATGTTGTACAAACAGGAAGTGGTATTACTCCTATTTTAGGTGCTAACCTTTCATTTATGGAAGACAGATTAAACTTTGGTATTAAGTATGAATTCAAAACTAAAATGGATCTTACAAATAAAACTACCAAAGATTTTATCACTGGAATTAACCCAGCAGACGGATCAGATATAACTATGTTCCCTGATGGAGCAGTTATTAATGCAGATATTCCTGCTTTCCTTTCAGTGGGTGCAAGATATCAGATTATTGAGCCTGTTACTATTCAGTTAGGATATCATAACTATTTCGACAAAGGTGCCGGTTGGGCAAAGGACGAAAATGGTAATGACCTTATCGATGGCAATTTTACAGAATATGCTATTGGACTTGAGTGGGCTGTTACTCCTAAATTCATGTTAAGTGGTGGTTATCTTTACGCTAATACAGGTGTTAATGAAAATTATCAAAGCGACCTTAGTTTTAGTTTAACTACTAATACTTTCGGTTATGGCTTTGCATGGCATATAAGTAATATGTTTACTCTTCAGGCTGGTGGTTATTTTACTGCTTATACTGATCAAACAATACCTCAGTCTTATTCAGGTATCAATTATACTCAAACTTATGATAAATATACTTATGGTTTATCATTGGGTCTTGATATCGCAATAGGCGGTGGAAAAGAATAAATATTAATTATTAATAATAAAGAGCCTCTTCATTCACTTGGAGGGGCTTTTTTTGGTTGGGGGTTGTGGGTGCTGGGTGCTGGTTGGTTAAGTGTTAGAGGTTGCAAGTTAGAGGTTGCTGGATACTGGTTGCTGGTTACTAGTTTATGCAAATCAAGACTCAAATCATTACATATATAATCTAAAATAACCCAATGTCATTCCGAATCCCCAACACTGAATATACTTCATTGGACAGGAGAAGAAGGGGTGAGGAATCTCAGGGGTGGTGATTGTTTGCGGGTTACTGGTTGCTGGGTGCTGGTTGCTGGTTACTGGTTGCTGGTTGCTGGATACTGGTTGCTGGTTACTGGTTGGTTAAGTGTTACAGGTTGCAAGTTACAGGTTGCTGGATAGGAGTTTATGCAAATCAATACTCAAATC
>PKTD01000052.1 GCA_002869315.1 Marinilabiliales bacterium
TCAGACACATTAAGCACTTTTAAAAATAACCGTAAAATAGACTATCGGGTTCAGCCGGGCGACAACCTTTACATAAGAGTAGTGAGTCTGGATGAACAAACCACTTTATTATTGAATCCACAAGGTTCTGGTACTGCTTCTGCCCAAATAAACAGTGATGCATCGGTTTACCTTAACAGTTATACTGTAAATGAAGCCGGTTATCTTGATTTTCCGATGACGGGAGAAATATTTGTGAAAAATATGAATACCGAGGAGATCAAAGAGTCGCTTCATAAGGAGCTTCAGGAATATCTAAAGGAATTTGTGGTAATAGTAAAACTGGTAAACTTCAATATTACCTTATTGGGTGAAGTTAACCGTCCGGGACAGTATAAAATTTACCAGAACAGCATCAATATATTTGAAGCAGTTTCCATGGCCAGCGATCTTACTGATTTTGCCAACAGAAATGAGGTAGCAATAATCCGGCAAACAAAAACGGGCTCCCAGGTAACTTATCTGGATATGACCAAGAGAGATATACTTTTATCTGATTATTATTATCTGAAACCAAATGATATTGTTTATGTTACGCCTGTTAAGGGCAAGCAGTTTACATTTGCAGAATTCCCTTATGCAGTAGTATTTGGATTTATTTCTTCAACTATATTACTACTTAATTATTTCAATTAACATAAATTATGGCTATAGAAAATTTCGACGGCATACAGTCGCAGCATCAGGAAGAAACCATTGACATAAAGGCCCTGTTTTTCAAGTTTGTGCGATATTGGTATTTATTTGCCATAACCATATTCGTAGCAATAGCATTTGCTTTTCTTTTCAATAAATACACCAATCCTGTTTTTGAAGTGAGTACAACGGTTCTGGTAAAGGACGATAAATCTCTGATGGACCCTTCTTCATTGATAGGTATAGGTCTCAATAATAATGCTCAGAATGTTGAAAACGAAATAGGAAAACTTTCTTCCTTTAGTTTAACATACAGAACAATTCAAAAACTCGATTTTGAAATTGCCTATTACGAAAACGATGGTCTTATTAGCAGAGAACTTTATCAAACTGCACCCTTCGAAATAGAATTTGATACCAGTATAGCCCAAACAGTTGGCCTGAAGTACAGTATTAGTTTTCTGAATAAGAATGAATATAAAATAGAGGCAGAGGGTGAACTTGTTTCAAAGTATAACTATTCAACCCAAAAATTTGAAACCGAAGAATTAGATAAGGTAAAATGGGAAGGCAAATTTAAATTTGGAGATAAGGTATCCAATAAGTTTAATACTTTTAGAATAGTATTAAATGATAAGTTTGATCCGGAAGAGGATTTATCATCTAATTTTGATTTTGTCTTTAAAGATTATTATAGTCTATCTGAACAATTCAGAGGTTTTGAAATAGAACCAATTAACAGAGAGGCATCCATTTTAAATATCAAATTCAAATCAAATAATACTGAAAAGGCAGTTAACTTTTTAAATATGTTAACTTCTGAATATTTAGGACAGAGCCTTGAGAAAAAGAATCTTATTGCTGAAAACACCATTAATTTTATTGATAATCAGTTGGGAGTAATCAGCGATACTCTTAAATCTGCAGAGATGGATCTTCAGAATTTCCAGTCTGCTAGAGAGGTAATGGATCTGGACTTCCAGGCACAGCAGGTTTACGAATTATTGAGCGATCTTCAAAAGCAGAAAGCAGAACTGATAGTAAAATCAAAATATTATCAGAATCTTCAGACATATATTAAAAAGAATTCTGAAAGTATAGATGAACTGGTTGCTCCTTCTGCTATGGGAATAGAAGATCCCGTGCTGAATGCATTGGTGGGAGAGTTGATAAACCTATATAATGAAAAGGCCAGTCAATTGCTCTTCTCCACTGAAAAGAGTCCCAAGGTTATAGGTCTGAATTCAAATATCCGCAGTACGCAAAATGCGATTCTGGAAAATGTAACCAATATCATTAAGAACTCAACTCAGGCAATTAATGATATCAACAAAAGAATTGATGACCTCACCGATAAGGCCAGTTTTATGCCTGTTACCCAGCGTGAGTTGGTAAACTTCAAGCGTAAGTTCGACCTTTCAAATAATATTTATACCTACTTATTGGAAAAGAGGTCTGAGGCTCAGATTACCAAAGCTTCTAACCTGCCGGATAATGAAGTTATTGACTTGGCCAGAAAAGAGTTGGGCAGTCAGGTATTTCCCAAAAAGAGCCTTAACTACTTAATTGCACTAATACTGGGATTGGCTTTCCCCATAGTTTATGTTTTGGGTAAGGATTATTTCAATGATTCAATTATGGAGAAATCGGATATTGAGAAGATTACGAAATATCCTATAATCGGACAATTATTACATAGTAATAAAGATACACAACTGGTTGTTCTGGAATCTCCAAAATCCAGTATTTCGGAATCCTTCAGGCAGTTGAGAACCAATATTCAATTCCTGGCAAAGGGAAGTGATAAGACATGTGTTATGGTTACTGCCGATATGGTGAGTGCGGGTAAGACATTTGTTTCCATGAACCTTGCAAGTATTTACGCTCAGTATGGCCGTAAAACTGTGCTGCTTGGTTTCGACTTGCGTAAGCCTAAAATTTATCAGGACTTCGGACTTTCAAATAATATTGGATTAACGAACTACCTTATCAATAAGGCTACCATAGATGAGATTATCCAGCCTTCGGGAAAAATGGAGCATCTGGATATTATTATGGCTGGTCCGGTTCCACCAAATCCTGCTGAACTTATAGCCTCCGAGAGGAATACTGAACTATTCGAGGAACTCAGAAAGCGTTATGACTATATAGTTATTGATACGCCTCCTGCAGGACTTGTAACTGATGCCTATCTGCTTATGCAGCATGCCGATGTTAACCTCTACCTTGTGCGTCAGGGACTGACAAACAAAAAAGTATTTGGTTCAATTATCAAAGATATTGAAGACAGAGGATTAAAGATGAACATAGTTGTAAATGATATAAATCTTAGTGGCGGATATGGCTATGGTTATGGCTATGGATACGGCTATGGTTACGGTTACGGTTATGGTTATGGTTACGGCTATGGTTATTATACCGATGATAAACCAGATAAAAAGAAATCGTTTACAAAGCGCCTTTTTAATAAGGTTTAGAAACAATAAAAAGATAGGAAGGCTGTTTTAATTTTTTAAAACGGCCTTTTTTTAATAGTCGAAAGGTCGAATGGTCTGAAAAGTCAAATAGTCTGAAAGTTGAATGTTTGGTTTTAAAATGTGAGGGCGGGGGTTTTTATAAAACAATTTAGGGATATAGATTAATTGATTTAGGTAAATCTTTGCTTGCTTTGTGCTTAAACTTTTAAATTGATCTCAGTTCAATAAGCCCAACTAATTTGTAAATTTGCATTATGACAAAGAAATCTGACAGTAAAAATTTTGCTCTTATTGGTGCTGCAGGATATATTGCGCCTCGACATATGAGAGCCATAAAAGATACAAATAATAATCTTGTTGCAGCGCTTGATCCTTTCGACAGCGTTGGAATTATAGATAGTTATTTTCCCAATGCAGACTTTTTTACAGAAACAGAAAGATTCGACAGGCATCTTGACAAACTTCGCAGGTCAAATACAAATAAGGTAGATTATGTATCCATCTGCTCACCCAATTATTTGCATGATGCCCATATCAGATTAGCCCTTCGAAATGATGCCAATGCCATTTGTGAAAAGCCATTATTGCTCAACCCATGGAATATTGACGGACTGGAAGAAATAGAGAAGGAAAGTGGAAGGAAGATAAATAATATTCTTCAGTTAAGGCATCATCCTGCCATTATGGAACTAAAGACAAAAATTGAAAAGGGCAGTAAAAATAAGAAGCATAATATAAAACTAACATATATTACCAGCAGAGGGAAGTGGTATTATTATTCCTGGAAGGGAGAAAAACCTAAGTCGGGCGGAATAGTTACCAATATTGGGATACACTTTTTTGATATGCTGGGATGGATATTCGGTAAAAATCAAAAAAGTCATCTTCATTTAATGCAGGAAAATAAAGCCTCCGGATTACTGGAACTGGAAAATGCAAATGTCAGTTGGTATTTGAGTCTGGATAAAAACGATCTTCCACAATCTGCAGTTGAAAAAGGCATACCTACTTTCAGGTCCATAACTGTTGATGATGAAGAAATTGAATTCAGTGGCGGTTTTACTGACCTGCATACTCTGAGTTATCAGCACATTTTAAATGGAAATGGCTATGGAATAAATGATGCCCGCCAAAGCATAGAAATAGCCCATGAGATTAGAAATCAAGAAGTCAGCACAAATCAATTCGACCACCATCCCTTTCTAAAAAAATAACTATGCCCACTAAAAACTGGTATGCCGTATATGTAAAGTCACGATCTGAAAAGAGGGTTGCCAAAGAATTTGAAGCCTTAAACATTAATTATTATCTGCCTTTCATGAAAAAGTTAAAGGTATGGAGCGATCGGTAAAAGTGGATAGAAGAGCCTTTGTTCCGGTCGTATATTTTCGTTTACATAGA
>PKTD01000243.1 GCA_002869315.1 Marinilabiliales bacterium
ATGTTTGTCCAAACTGAACAGGAAAGTCAATATAAATTTCCTCAGGAGATACAGGTACAGAAACATTTTCATAGGTATCGTAAGAACCTACTAAGCCTATTGCTGAGAGTTTATCATCATTACGAATAAAAAATGCATAGGCACCATCATTAACAAGATTTGCAGCAAAATTTGCTTCGGCGAAATTATCAGGATACGGAGTCCATGATGGTAACATAAACACAAGAGTATCTATATCATCCTGATTTAGTGTAATAAAGTCCCATGTTTTATTTGGGCCCGGAGAACCGGGAAGAATTTTGTCATCAGGAGAATTATCAATGGAGTTGTAAATTGTTGTACCTGCAGGTGCCAAATCGTTATTTGTAACCGTAATTTGTGCACTTGTAATTAGTCCAAAACTAATTATAAGGCATAGTGTAAATATTATTTTCATCTTATTTTGTTTTGTTGTAACTCTAGTTAAAATAATCAACCACAGTTGATTGTACCCCTTTTTCTTTGAGGTAGTTGAGAACTTCTATATGTTCCGGATGTATTCTGTAACTATCCAGTCCGGCCTCATCATCAAAATCGGCAATTAAAACTATATCATAGGCAGCAGGTCGTGTTGAGAAATTAATTCCCACCTGCATTTTATTAAGACTGTCAACAGATTTTTCAAGGTCCATTAGGAGTTTCTTCAAATACTCCGAATTTTCTTCCAAGCCTTCCCTATCATTAAATTTAATCATTACAATATGTCGTAACATTTTATAAATATTTTAAAATTTCAATTATACCCAGATACAAGAACAAAAGTAAATTAATTATCAGAAACATATTGATAATTATACTGTTTTTTTTGGATTTTAGCAGAGCATTTTTATTGTTAAGCCATAGGAGTGTAAATGCCAAAAATGGCATGAACAAGGACCCTATAACCGAATAAATTACTATTAACCAAACTGGCTTACCCAGAAGCAATAAACTAAAAGGCAAAGTCCCCATTAATATCATAAATAACTTATAATCCTTGGAACTTTTTAAACTATCACTGCTTTTACTTTTTCTGAAGAATGATTTAATGAAGTCTGCGAAAATATATGGTACACCTTGCCAAACACCTATCATAGAACTGAAAACGGCGCCCCAAAAGCCGAATAGAAATATCCATCTTCCAATACTTCCTGTAAGTTCCCCAAATTTATCTGCAAGCCCAATAACAATGCCACTTCCGCTAACAACTTCAGGCTTCAGATCTGCAGAAATTATAATGATGGAAATACCGAATATAGTTGTTAAAATGTATGCGATGGCAAGATCTATTTTCATCTTTGGAAAAAACTTGCTACCAATCCATTTCTTTTCTTTTATCCAATAGCCATAACTCAATATAGTTACGCTGCCTCCTACTCCACCAATAATTGCCAAGGCGTATTTTACACTTCCTTCAGGTAGTGTTGGATTTATTATGTTTGTTAGTATTGTATATATATCGGGTTTTAATAATAAACTACTGATAACCACCACAATAAACATAAGAGCAATAAGCAGCTTCATTAGGTTTTCGAAATGTTTGTACGACCCCACAAAAACAATGATAATTGCAATAAGGGAATGAATCGCAGCCCAAATTTTAACACTCAAAATACCTGTTAAAGCATGTGCAGCAAGTCCTGTGGCAGCCATTAATGCACCGAAAACTATAAAACTCCAGAGTATTAAATAAATTATAAAATACCAGGATAATATTTTAGGAAGATGTGTTATCCATCCATCGGCCAAACTTGTATCTGTTTGTAGTTGCCATCTACCAACACCCTCGTTTAAGATGTATTTAAGCACTCCTCCCAAAATGACGGCCCATATAATCATATAACCATATTTGGCCCCTCCCACGGTGGCAGCAATCATGTCTCCGGCACCAATGCCAGTTGCGGCAACAACAATACCAGGACCAATAGATTTGAGGAGTTTAAGCATAAAACAAAATTAATTATTTTTCCCCTGGGTTTAAACCCGGGGGAATTGAATATCTCTGCCTTAAATAAAAAAACCTGCCCCAAAGAGCAGGTTTTATATCCTAATAGAAAATTATTATTTCAAAAGTTCAGCCATTTTAGATCCAATTTCTGCAGGAGAATCCACTACATGAATTCCACATTCGGTAAGGATTTCCTTTTTGGCTTCGGCTGTATCTGATTTACCACCAATAATAGCACCAGCATGTCCCATAGTTCTTCCTTTAGGAGCAGTAGCACCTGCAATAAATCCTACAACAGGCTTATTTCCATTCTCTTTAATCCAGTATGCAGCATCGGCTTCCATATTTCCGCCAATCTCACCTATCATAACAATTCCCTCTGTTTCTGGATCATTCATAAATAGTTCTACAGCATCACGGGTTGTGGTTCCGATAATAGGATCACCACCAATTCCGAGGGCTGTGGTTTGTCCTAAGCCTGCTTTAGTTAATTGGTCAACTGCTTCATATGTCAGGGTTCCTGAACGGGAAACAATTCCTACTCTACCCTTTTGATGGATAAAACCAGGCATAATACCAACTTTGGCTTCGCCAGGAGTTATAACGCCAGGACAGTTTGGTCCAACAAGACGTGAATTTCTGCCTTTTAAATAGGCTTTTACTTTCACCATATCTTCCGTGGGAATACCCTCAGTAATACATACGATAACTTTTATTCCTGCCTCAGCGGCTTCCATGATAGCATCTGCAGCAAATGCAGGGGGTACAAATATCAACGAAACATCTGCTGATGTAGCATCAACAGCATCTTTCACTGTATTGAAAACAGGTTTGTCAAGATGTTTCTGACCACCTTTACCTTGTGTAACTCCACCTACTACATTTGTACCGTAATCAATCATCTGGCCTGCGTGGAAAGTACCTTCACCACCAGTAAAACCCTGTACGATTACTTTGGAATCTTTGTTAACTAAAACACTCATTATTCAATTTTATTTATTCGCTTTTTTTAAAGTGCCAAAGTTAATACGTTTTATTAAATATTATTTACATTTGAAATTAATTTCTGTAATTTATTCAGACTTATAAATAAGGCTATGACAAATTCAATATCAATGGTTTATAATGAAGATACCATTTGCGCTCTCGCAACTCCCAACGCCAGTGGTGCCATTGCTGTGATTCGACTGTCGGGTAAAAACAGTTTGTCAATAGCCTTAAAACATTTTAAAGCTAAGCAGAAATCGCTGAGCCAGAAAAATATAGAATCCCATAAATTATATTTTGGAGAGTTTGTTGATGGGGATCAAATTATTGACGAAATACTTCTCTCCTATTTCAGGGCTCCACATTCGTATACTGCTGAAGATGTGATAGAAATCTCTTGTCATGGATCTACCTATATTCAGCAATTGATAATCGAGATTTTCCTAAATGAAGGAGTTCGTATGGCTGATGCCGGTGAATTTACCATGAGAGCATTTTATAATGGTCGTATGGATTTATCCCAGGCTGAAGGGGTAGCCGATTTAATTGCTAGTCAGAGTAAGATGGCTCATTCTATGGCTTTAAGCCAGATGCGTGGAGGGTTTTCCGATAAAATTAAGCAACTCAGGACTGAACTTTTGAATTTCACCTCTTTAATTGAGTTAGAGTTGGATTTTGCCGAGGAAGATGTTGAGTTTGCCGACAGAGCAAAATTCTTTGAACTCATTGATAATTTGAAAAATGAGTTAAGAAGTCTGATAGACTCATTTAAACTCGGAAATGTAATAAAGAAAGGTATACCGGTTGCTATTATTGGCAAACCCAATGCTGGTAAATCCACTTTATTAAATGCCTTGTTAAACGAAGAACGAGCGATAGTTTCTGAAATTCCAGGAACTACCCGCGATAGCATAGAAGATACTATTGTTATTGATGGCTTTACTTTCAGGTTTATAGATACTGCAGGTCTCAGGGAATCGACAGACACAATAGAAAACATTGGTATTGAGCGTACATACGAAAAGATAGAACAAGCCAGTTTAATACTCTATGTTTGCGATATTTCCAATATAAATAAGGTTAATGTTGATGAAGTTATAAGCGAGTTCAGACATTATTTGGAAGATGAAAACAAACATTTTATTTTTGTTGCAAACAAAATAGACCATCTTGACGAAGCACCACCAAAACTAAAGGAACTTATTGATTACGAAACGGTTTTTGTTTCTGCCAAGCGTAAGGAAAATATCCATTTACTTGCAAGTACCCTTGTTTCCAAGGTAAAGGATATGGATTTTGACAATAGCATTATAGTGAGTAATTCAAGGCATTATGAAGCCCTTAAAAACTCATTGGATTCACTCTTACATGTGGAAGAAGGTTTTAAAAACGAAGTACCCACCGACCTGATTTCCATCGACATAAGGCAGGCTTTACACTCTCTTGGGACCATTACCGGTGAGATTACCAATGATGAGGTGCTAGGGAATATTTTTGGGAAGTTTTGTATTGGAAAGTAACCAGTACAAAACAAGAACATGAAACACATGCACCAAACTGTGTTAACAGCTAATATCCCTACATTTTAGACTGCTTC
>PKTD01000268.1 GCA_002869315.1 Marinilabiliales bacterium
ACGGATCTTACGAAGAAATTTCCTGGGAACAGGCAATGAAGGAAATAGGACAGAAGGTAAGGCAACTCAAAAATACCGATGGACCTGATTCAATAGGAAAGTATGTTGGAACTGCTGCCGGCTTTAGTGTTTTGCATCCCGTTTTTGCTCAGGGATTTATGAGCGGAATAGGTTCCAAAAGTATGTATTCCAGTTCAACACAAGATTGTTCCAATAAATTCGCTGTGGCCAGGTTAATGTATGGATTTCCTTTCACTCAGCCTTTTCCCGACCTGGAAAATATTAATTGTTTAATTATTGTTGGTGCAAATCCATTAATGTCGAAATGGTCTTTTTTGCAGGTAAACAATCCAAGTAAACAGTTACAGGAAATTGAAAAGAGAGGGGGGAAAATATACTTTGTCGACCCCAGGAAAACAGAATCTGCATCAATTGCCGGTAAGCATATTTTTATAAGACCCGGAACAGACGTATTTTTCTTTTTATCGTTTTTAAATGAACTGATAACTCAAAAAGGATTGGATATTGATAAAATTCAAAAATTCTACTCAGGTTTTGAAGAAGTAAAATTACTTGTTAGGAATTGGGATGCCGCAAAAACATCTAAACTAACAGGTATTGAAGCCAATGATTTAAAAAACATGGTTAGCCAGTTCGTAAAATCCAATGGATCTGCAATTTACAGTTCTACCGGAGTAAATATGGGAGGCAATGGCAGCCTTGCTTTTTGGATACAGGAAGTTATAAATGCTGTGTCAGGAAATCTGGATAAAAAGGGAGGAACCCTTGTGGGGAAAGGTATTATCGACTTCCTAAAGTTCGGAGTTAAAAATGGCATTCTAATGAGAGATGATAAATCCAGAATTGGAAGTTTACCATCTGTAAATGATGGATACGCAGGAGGCATTCTGGCTGATGAAATACTTACTAAGGGAGAAGGACAAATAAAGGCTATGTTCGTAACGGGAGGAAATCCGTTGATTACAATGGCAAACTCTCAAAGGCTCAAAAAGGCATTTGAAAGCCTTGAACTGCTCGTAACTCTCGACATACATCAAAATGAAACATCATCCATTGCTCATTATGTGCTTCCTACAACCGATCCCTTCCAGCGACCAGATTTGCCATTTGTTTTTCCATTGATGTTGGGATTGCAGCAAAAGCCATATATACAGGCAACTAAAGCGCTTGTTTCTCCCAAAGGAAATCAAAGAGATGAAGCATCTATTTATCTGGATTTGGCAAAAGCCTCAGGAGTTTCATTGTTTGGATCTGCCATGGGGCAGAAGTTTTTCGAGTTAATAAAAAGATATTATTCTTTTAAAAATCCTGAAAGAACTGATGGATTGCCTCAGCAAGCATTATTAAATGGAATATTACGACTTTCCAGAAAGAAATCATTCAACAGCCTTCTGAAGCATCCTCATGGCTTTAAAATGAAGAAAAATGCCACAGACAGTTTCCTGGGAAAAAGAATATATACAAAAGACAGGAAAGTTAATCTTGCGCCCACATTACTTCTTGAGTATTCAGAAAAACTCCATAATGATTTTAAAATGGAGTTGGATAATATTCAAAGATTTAAACTCATTACAAAACGCTCGGTTACTACGCATAACTCCTGGACTCATAATACTGCTTCCATGCTTGAAAAGGAAGGCGATACTAATTATGCTTATATGCATCCCGATGATTTAAAGGATTTAAATTTAGCAGAAAACAATTTTGTTGATATAACTTCAGTTGTTAATAGTATTCGCCTGCCAGTAAAACCTTTGGATACATTATTGAGGAAAACAATTGCCGTACCTCATGGTTGGGGACATCAGTCTGCCAGAGGCATGAAAATTGCAAATAAAACAAAAGGTGTTAATGTGAATATTCTGGCCGCGGATGGGCCCGAGGCTCTGGATAAGATATCGGGTATGGCACATTTAACGGGCTTTTTTGTGGAAATAAAAAAATCCGAATCAACTCAAAACAATAGCTGGTCAGGCCTCTGACAATAATATGTAATATTATTTAGAATCCGTATTAATTAAATCATTTTCAACTCAGTACATAATATTTTTAGAAATACTTATTAAACCCGGTTTATGCAATAGGAAGCAAGGAACGAGCTGAACTATTGTATTAGCAAGGGTAATCCCGACTTAGAGTTTCACCATTTTGGTATCGACAAAATGGATGAAAGTCTTAGTCGATATGCAGTAAAAACTTTTTTAGGTTTTATTGCATATTTAGAGTTAAATTTGGACTGCTTCCTTATTATTAATTTAATATATCTAATATGAGCCAGGTGGATAAGGATTTCCTGAAAAATGAGATTCAAAAACTAAAGCATATTTGTAATCAATATGATGAGGGTAATGAATCAATCGATTATGATAAAAAGTACTCCGAAATTATTGAAAATGTTTATAATGCTAATCTCGACAGGGATGAGGATTTAACTGAAGATCTGGCATATATAAACTTTACTTTAGGTAATATGGCATATAGTGACGGAAACTATGAAATGTCGTTGGAACATTATAATGCATCTTCTAATTTCTATTATAAACTTGATGATAAAGAAAATCTTGTCATTTCAGCACAAGGAATTGTAGATTCATATTATATGCTGAAGCAGTATTCAAAGGTAATGGAATATAATCCCATTGTAATGAATTACTATAAAGAAAAGGGAGAAAAATCAAATGAAGCATCTGCAGCATATTATTCAGCCGAATCCTGTTTAAGACTGGATAAATTCAAAGAATCTGCTTCTTACGCCAATAAGGCTTTAGAACTTTATAAAAGCCTAAATGAAGAAGATAATCAAGCCTATTCTTATCACCAACTGGGGAGAATAAACTTTTGTACGAATAATCTTGACGAAGCCATTGATAATTATAAAAAGGCCATTGAATTAAGAAAGAATCTGGGTCTTATTGAATTCCTTCCTGTCGATTATAACGACCTTGGTGATGCCTACTACTATAAAGATGAGAATAAAAAAGCAAAAAAGGCCTATTTAAAAGCCCTCGATTTCAATAGCAGGAACTATGATAATGAAAAGCAAAAAACTATTTATAAAAACCTTGCTAAGGTTTGCTATTATCTTGATGAAGAAGAGGAGGGAATTGAATACGCATATAATGCCATTGAATTGTATAATTCTGAAAATGATAAGTATGAATTAATTGATATTTATACTACCATAGGAAAAAATTATTTTAGTCTTGAAAATTATAGTGCAGCATTGAAAGCCTATTCCGAGGCAGAGAATTTATGCGCAAAATATGATGAAACTCAGGATGTATTTATTAATAGAGCCAATTTAAATGTTGATATTTATAAATGCTGCTATAATATGCAGGAGTACAAGACAGGAATTCAATTTCTTAAGACTGCAATTGATTTAAACCGTGTAAGTCTGAGGCTAGTGGAGATGGCAGAAAATTATTACGAAATTGCTTTTACTTACTTCAGAGGGCTTAATGATATTGAGCGTGCTAGAATAAATTGCGATAGCGCTCTAGACTTACTAAATGAATTCCCGGATGAAGCCTTTACCCTTAAAGCTAAAATTTATGAATTATACGGCGATATTGCACCCAAATATCTGATGCATATAAATAAGAAATTCATTGATGAAAATAAGCGTTACCATGCTACTGAAACGACTGAAGCATTAAAAACCGAAATTCTCAAAGAAACAATGTTGTTTTATAAAAATGCAATCGCAAACTATTTAAAAGCAGAGGAATACGATAAAGAAGAGATAGTGAATAAGAAGATAGATCTTTTGATAGAAACTATGAGTAGTATATAATAAATTAACTTTCTTTTATTGTTTAATTATATGATTACTAATTAGATCTTTTAAATAATAATTAAACACTTTCACTCAAAAAACAAATTAATTCATATATTTAAGGCAACTAATAACCAAAGTGCTATTAGAAATTAAAAAACAAGATGTAATAGTGCATATCTTTCTGATTTTGCTGGGATATGAATTATTAATGGTGGATAAATACTAGTTGTGTGTAATTATGAAACCCCAAAAAGTATACAACATTCGAAAATTCGTATAAGGAAAGAACATTACTTCTAACCGACCTTTGTCTTATAATTTTTAACACAAAAAATGGACGAAAATGGAAACAAATCAATTTGGTAAAAAAGGTTGGACACCTGATAGAATAGAAAATTTGAACGAAAAAGTATTTGTTGTAACAGGTACTACAAGCGGAACAGGTTTTGAAGCAACAAGAATTCTACTTTCAAATGGTGCAAATGTGGTAATGCTTAATAGAAACTCAAAAAAAGCAGAAGACACCATCAAAACTTTAAAACAAGAACTTAGTAACAATATAGATGTTTTGGCTATAGAAATGGATTTAGCCGAACAAGTTTCTGTAAAAAAAGCAGCGGAAGAAGTTATTAAAACAGTTCCTCAAATTGATGCTCTTATTTGTAATGCAGCAATTGCCCAAGTGCCTAAACAAACGCTAACTTTAGACGGTTGGGAAAGTCAAAT
>PKTD01000151.1 GCA_002869315.1 Marinilabiliales bacterium
TCTATTTTCTGCTTTTCCTCTATTTGTTCCTCAACATAAGGTTTTTAAAACGTAATAGAAATCTGTATTTTGAAAACTACTCAAATACAAATATTCGACAAAAGCAAATAGGCTGCAAAAAAGAAAGCCTGAAATGCGGCCAGTAATGCTATAGCCTGACTAATTGTTATTTCCATAAATTCTGAAAATTAGAAGCATGCAATTATACAAATAAAAAATTATAGAGTTATGTATAAAAAAGCGCTTAATTCCAAAATTAAGCGCTCATTTTTTAATTAAGTTTGCGATTCTTGTTCATTATTTTAGCCAATTACAGCCAAAAACCAAAACTCACTTTTGGTCCCCAGTGAAAAACCCATTTATCAGGATTATTATCATATGTAAAATACGAGCCACCCAATTGTATGCCAAGACTAATGGTGAACTTTTTCTTTGACTCAAACATATATCCTGGCTCTATAGCAAGAGTAGTTGTATAGTGTTCATTAATCAGATTTCTTCCAAACCCTAGTACCGGACCTACATAAAAACCAAAAGGTTTTTTTCCTTCTTCCGTTTTATTAAAAAAGACAGGGAAAACTGTGAAAACTCCTAAATCGGAAACTCCATTTTCAGAGCCTCCGAAATGATAATTTACTGTAGGACAAATTCTTATATTGATTCTCTCTCCTAAAGGTGTTTCAAATATAAATGGAAAGATATTTACATCGAATTCACCTTCATCATAAAAGGGTTCTACAGTTATAGCTGGCTGGAATGCGATAAAAATATTTTTTTCTGATTGACCGTATGTATTTATGGTAAGTGAAATTATTGCCAATATCCATAATAGTTTTCTGTTCATGATTCTAAGTTTTAAGTATATAATCTCTCTTTGCATATATCTGCCTAAATGTATAAGAAAAATTTATAATTTTCTACATATCAAATTCCGTCTCAACATCACGAGTTTTCTTTTTGTATTTACTAATCTGATAACTAAGGCTTAATATTAATACTGGTGATTCATTATTAAAATCTCCTACCAGATTCAGGTTTTCGGAATTAGTTATAAGTTGATAGTTCATACTTTGGAATACATCTTTCAATTGAAGGTTTAGAGATAGTTTTCCGTCCATAAACTGCTGTTGTACGGCTGCATCCATAAAATAAATTTCTGTGAGTTCGCCCTGTGACCTGGCAGTTGGACTGCTGTAATATCCAATAAGTTGTAAGGAGGTTGTTTTACCAATTTTAAAGGAATTGACTAACTGCATATTATAAGATACTCTTTGGTGTTTAAAAGGATCTTCAAATACTTTTCCCTCAATAGTATAATGGTAAAGAGAACCACTGGCAACCAGATTCCACCAGGATATTGCGTTCAAATTGGCCATGAACTCTAAGCCTAAAGTCCTGTCGTTACAATCGTTGTGAAAGGATGTGTGAATTTTTTCATCTTCAGCTATCCATAATCTTTGCTCTATCTTATCAGTTGTCTGACGATAGAATAGGCTTGAAGAAAGCGAGAATTTATCAAAAGCTATTTGATGACCTAACTCAACATTTCTTACAATCTCCGGAATCAGATATGGATTTCCTTCACCATAAAAATAATCATCTTCAAATTCTGGAAATGGATTCATCATATATTCATCGGGACGATTAGTACGATTCGACATAGCAAGTTTAATACTTTGGTTGACAGCTAGTGTTTTCGACAGTGAAAAAGCAGGGAAGAAATCCCATTTCTCATATTCGTAACGGGAACTTTCATCGGCTCTTTTTAATAGTCTATCCATAAATTCAGTGCGAATTCCAATGGAAGCATTAATTCCCCAAAAACTAGTATTTACATTGGCATAGCCAGCGTAAATTTTTTCATCGAAATCATATTTGTTAGTATAATCAGGATGGTTTACCCAGTTGTTAACATCATAATTAAACTGTGCATAAGTAACATCTAGAAAACGATTATAAGTGTGCATCGATAAACCTGTCTCAAATTTAGTTTTTTCGGATAATGGAATAGTATAATCAGCATCAATGCGGAAGTCGTTACTGTAATTGTCGTTTACAATATCTTGTTTATAGGGATGTAAATCATTTATAATGAAATCTTTATCTGCAACCGATTGTACCTGAAAAGTATTCAAATAATAGTCGATATAAGAGTAATATGCATTAAAGGAAAGGGAACTCCCTTTGTCATTTAACTGTCGTGTGTAGGCCAGGTTATTTGTGTAGAATGTTGGCTTTTGTAAAAAATAATAAGTATTAAACTTATAATTACCTTCATCAGCAGGAATTGTAATTCCAGATGTTTTTGCCTTAATATCACCCTCTACTGAAGTATATCCCGAATGAAAGGAATAACTTATATTATTTTTTTTATTTGGATTATAATCCATACCAAATCTAACAGCCAGGTTGTTTTCATTAAACAAACGATCCTGAAGCATTGAAGCATTCAGAATAGTATCGCCCTTATCCAGGGTTTCAAAATAATTGTGTTTGGCGGTTGTATTCCAATCTCTCCAGTCTATTCCAAGTGATAAACTGATTTTTTCTCTGTTCAGATTTAAATTAAAATCACCGGAATATTTGTCTTTTGTGCCGATAGTGGCATTAAGCATTCCATTCAAACCGCTGTTAACGCCTCGTTTCAGATTAATATTTATGATTCCTGCTCCACCTTCAGCACTGTATTTTACCGAAGGATTAGTTATTATCTCTATATCGGAAATATTGTTTGCAGGAGTTTGACGAAGAACCTCATCTGCACTCATGGTAGTAGGTTTGCCATTTATAAGAACAGTAAATTTTGTACTTCCACGTAATTTCACTTTACCTTCAGGATCAACCTGAATTGATGGCGACATTTTGAGAGCATCAACTGCCGTTCCTCCCTGCGCCGTAAGATTCTTATCGATATTTAATACTTGCTTATCTATGGAATTACTAATTGAGGAAGCCTCTCCACTGATTTCGACTTCACTCAATAAGGCTAAAGAATGACTCATACTAATACTTCCAATATCAACAATCCTGTTTTTTTTATCGAATTTCATATCCTTAATATAATAATCGTCAAAGCCAATGAAACTAAATTTTAAGTAGTAATCACCTTTGGTAACTTTTTCTATCTCAAAATTACCATCATCATCAGATATTGATCCTTTTACCATGCTGGAGTCGGATGTGAGATTTAAGGTAACTGTAACATAAGGTAAGTTCTCTTCGGTTTGAGAATCGATTACCTTTCCAATTATATTCCATTTTGTTTCTACTGGAATAGCGTGACTTATATTTGTTATTAAAATAAGCGCTGCGAACATTAACTTAATTTTCTTCATTTTTTTATTTTTTTAATTTGATGATGCAAAAAAATGAGACTTATGAACGCAATTCGACCGATTTCTTAAAGTCGAACCATTATTATCTTGACAAATTGGTTCGATATTATTCAGTAATCGTATTACTTTTTTTTAATACGCAGTATTACAGGCTTTTGCAAGAAGCAATAAAATTAGAAAAAAAATTACTCTAATTTGCATATTTAAAAATAGCTTAAATGAAATCGCAAAAAAATAAGTGGAATTTGTAAAAAGAACTTAATAATCCCAACCTAAATATTTTTTCAGAAACTTATTTTAAATGTTTTTTTCGATATTCCGTGGGCGTTAAACCACTATGTTTTTTAAATGCAGTATTAAATGATGATTTGGAGTTAAAGCCAACATCATAGAGTATTTCGAGTATGGTGAATTCCTTTTTAGAAGTATTCGATAATAATTCCATTGCCTCGCGAATACGGTAACCGTTAACAAAATCGAAAAAGTGT
Source organism: Marinilabiliales bacterium (assembly GCA_002869315.1). Classification (GTDB taxonomy): domain Bacteria; phylum Bacteroidota; class Bacteroidia; order Bacteroidales; family F082; genus BM524. The sequence goes on from PKTD01000151.1 coordinate 3,824, forward strand.
TGGTTCAGACTGTTATTTATCAAAACAGACAGATCTTTTGTACTGTAATCAAGTTGCTTTGCAAGTTGGTAAATGGAAAGTGAGGGATCGAGATAAGGTTTATTTTTGGTCATATAATTAGTTAATAATTGTACATCTTCATTTAGTTTTTTATTCAGATGATTTTCTTCTAACAAATTAATATCACTTTCGGCTTTATCCTTTAAAATACTGCTTACTAACTGTAGTTTTGAGTCAACACCTCTGAAAAGCTCAGGATGTTTTAAGGCTTTCATTACTAACCATATGATGTAGACAAGGCCAATAAATACAGTTATTACTAAAGAAATATAATAAACATTCTCAGTACTAAAAAACATGAAAATGTTTTTAAATGTGGCTATTATTGATCCTATAGTAAAAATTACTAGGAATTGAAAAAGAAACTTATAGTTAAATAGGCTAGCGTTTGAATAATTTTCAAGTAGTATTTTTCGATATCGATTTACTGATAAAAATGCCAAAAAAAGGTATAGGAATATCTGAATATGGAGGAAGATGTATGTTAACTGAATTTCAATATGCCTTTTATTATAGTTCATACTTTGTAAGTATTCCATTTGCTTTTCGAAGCCTGTTGAATAAAAGCCGGGAATTAGCATTATATTTATAAGAATAAACAGAACTAAATGCCATAAATGCTTAGGTTGAAACTTAAAATCGGAATAAGTTACTGATAAAATATATAGAAATAATAATGGTGATTTTAAAAACACCAGAGAACTGAAAAAGAGAGCTAATGCCGGGTAGTTCTCATACACATATGGCATTAGCAGAGCCCGGTCGGAATCGATAGAACTAACCAAGAGAAATGCTGCCAGTATAATATTAGATTTAAGGTTTTCAGTACGGACTGTAAATAGAAAAGCTGCAAGCAATAAATTAGCAAATACTATAAGTAAAGAAACCAGTTTTACAATTTCCAATTCCACGGAAGTACAATATTAGTGATTATTAAACAAATATATAAAACCAAAATAATTTGTTATTAATTGATATTATTTTAGAAATATCTATTCATTATTGCGGTACTGTTCTGAAAGGCTAAACTTTTCAGGATGGCGTGCAATTTTATCTTTATAAAAATCTTTTATTCTTTTCATATCAGCCTCAAAATCACCGCTTGTTTTAAATGGTTTACCCATTCCAACAACTTTCTTTTTATAATCTATAAAAGACAATAAGATAGGAACATTAGCTTTTTGAGCAATAAAGTAAAACCCTTTTTTCCAATCCTTTACATATTTGCGGGTGCCTTCAGGTGTAACAGCTATATAAATTCTTTCATAATCATTAAATAATCCTGCAACTAAGTCAACTGTATTGCGACCTTTTTTCCTGTCGACAGGAACTCCGCCAAGTTTATTAAAAATTGGACCCAAAGGCCAGAAGTAAAGTTCTTTTTTAATTAAAAACCTAACTGGAACTTTGGTTATCCATGCATATAACTGTCCCATAAAATAATCCATATTGCTGGTATGTGGTGCAACTAGCAAAACGGCTTTATGGATGTTTTTGGGAGCCTTGTCCACAACTTTCCATCCAGTTATCCAGAAAATGAATCTTGATAAGTTTCGCAAACTATAGTTTTAGTATATATTATTTGATCTTTTTTGTTCAGAATAATAAACCTTATTGTTTTGAAATAAAGCAAAACTTAAGGAAAAATAAAAGACATTTGCTTTGTAGCCTTTATAAGGCTGAATTTCTACACCATTTACGGTTTCTGAAAAATCTTCATTAAAAAATCCGGTAAAGTAGTATTTAAATTTTAGACCTAAACCGTATGGTAGTTGAACTCCTGCAAAAACGGTATTATAAAATGTAGGCGTTCTGCTTGAAAACCATGTGCTGATTTTAGCATCCTGCTTAGTTCCGTTTACGAAAGTTTTCTCTTTATAATGAAAAGGGAATTCGATTTCATATCCTCCATAGATGAATGCCTTATTTAGTTTTCCCAGTTTAATTCCAACAGGGATTCCGAAGTTATAAGTTCTGTATTTTTGTTTAATACCAGAATTGTTTGCAGCGGTATTACCGTTAATAAATCCCACATTTCTTATGTTTCCGCCTATAATTAATCCAAAATTATTTCCAAAATCAAAATTTTGATAAACCTGTAAGTTGAATACTGGTGAAAATCTAAGTATGTTTTCTGGGTTTATATTATTGTTGTCGATATTGGCAAAGGAAAATATCATTTCACCACCAGAAGTAGTATAAGTTCTTGTTTGAGCCTCAGTTTGTGCAGAAAAAGATAATAGTGTAAATACAAATAGTATTGTTATTGCCCCAAAGAATTTTGATTTTAAAGTATTCATAAACTGTATTTTTTAATAAATAGAATTAAATATTATTAGTAACATAAATTTTCGGACTTCCATTTATTTATCCAAATGAACATCCATTTGTGGGAAAGGAATGCTGAGATTATGTTTGTCAGCATTTTTATAAAAATTTTCATTCATATCAAAGAATACTCCCCAATAATCGGCACCTTTAACCCAGGCTCTTACAGTTATATTAACTGAACTATCTGCCATTTCTCCTAAAGCAATAAATGGCTCGGGATCATCAAGTATTCTTTCATCTTCTTTGATGAGGTTCATTATCATATCCTTGGCCACATCGTAACTATCACCATAAGCAATGCCAAAAGTCCAATTAACCCGACGTGTTTCCATTTTACTGTAGTTAATCAAAGAAGAGTTAGCTAAACCTCCATTAGGTATAATTATAATCTTATTATCAGGGGTTGTAAGTTTGGTTACAAATATTTCTATGGCGGAAACTGTACCCATATAACCCTGTGCTTCAATAAAATCACCTACTTTATATGGTTTGAATAACAATATTATAACTCCTCCGGCGAAATTTTGTAATGTTCCTTGTAATGCTAATCCCACAGCAAGACTTGCCGCACCAAGAATAGCAATAAATGAGGTCATTTCAACGCCCATCGTTGTTAGAACAATAATGAAAAGTATCAGTTTAAGAGTTATACTTAACAGGCTTTTAAGGAATCCTCTTAATGAAGGATCGGTATTTGTTTTGTCCATTAGTTTATTAATACGCTTAGCAAGCATATTGATAACCCAAATACCTATAATAAGTATAAATAGGGCTGCAAGGAGTTTTAATCCGTAAGTAACAGCCATTTCAGAAAGATAATTTAAAATTTCAGTAATTTTATCAATACTAGCATACTCTTCCATAGCAACAAAATTAATTACAATTGATTATAATTCATTAGAATACAATTCTATATTAGAATGCAAATTTAAACAAATAAGCAATTATTTATAATAATTTTAATTAAGTTTTAATTTCCCAGGCAAATTCCCAATCCTAGCGCTGTTTTTACCAGTTGGTTTTTCTCTTCTACCAGGTTAGGTTTCGCAATAGCCTCTTTAAGAGGTACACTAACGAAGTCAGGATGATGGTAAGCAACCATTTTACCATAGTCACCTTCAAGCGCCATTTCAAATGCTTTCACGCCATATTTTGCCGATAGAACTCTATCGTAGGCTATGGGAACTCCACCTCTTTGCAAGTGGCCTAATACTGTTTCTCGCATATCCTGTTTAAATCCAGCCTCTTTAAGTTCGTGTATGAGTCGTGTTGCAGCTCCTCCCAGCCTTTTATTGTGATAACCTACTTCTTCGTTTTCCAGTGTTGCTACAGTTCCTCCTTTTGGTTTAGCACCTTCAGAAATTACAACAACGGCAAATCCACGGTTGTGATGAAACCTTTTTTCTAAAGCCTCTTTTACTTTATTAATATCATAATCGTTTTCAGGAATTAGCGCAACTTCTGCTCCTCCAGCTACTGCAGCATTTAATGCAATCCAACCGGCATCTCTGCCCATAACTTCCATAACAAAAACACGATTGTGACTAGCGGCAGTAGTAACCAATTTATCAACGCTTTCTGTAGCTATTTGAACTGCAGTTTGAAATCCGAAAGTTGAGTCGGTAGAAGATAAATCGTTATCAATGGTTTTTGGCACACCAATAATATTTAGACCTTTTTCCCAAAGTTTTTGGGAAATTCTTTGAGAACCATCTCCGCCAATACTTATTACCCCATCAATTCCTAAGTACTGCAGTCTTCTTATCATTTCATCAGATCTGTCAACTTCTGACCAACTTCCATCTTTATTTTTAATCGGCCAACCAAAAGGGCCACCTTTATTTGTAGTTTCTATAATTGTTCCTCCCTGAAAGTGTATGCCTTTTACCTTTTGGTCATTAAGCACTACTATTTCGTTTGGCTCCCACAGGACACCGTTAAAGGCCTGAATACTACCTAGAATTTCCCAATCTTTTTCCTGAGAAGCCCTGTGAACGATGGCACGAATTACTGCATTTAATCCAGGGCAATCACCACCTCCGGTTGCTATTAAAAGTCTGTTCATTTTAATAATATTTAATGTGCCAAAAGTAAGTATATCATCCTTCTAAGTGAAAAAATACCAACATTTTTTACGCAAACGATTTAATTATGAAGTATATGGGATAATTTTGTTATTTATATTTTATATTTAATTAATTGATATTGTTTACATACTGCAAAAGACTTCAATTTACAGCTTGCTTTATGTTTTTGGTTTCATGTTTAAACTATGACATAGGTATTTTTTATTGTTTGAAACTCTTGCACATTTTTTACAAATATATTTTGGACTTTCAACAAGGCTTAGTATAAGATCCATATTTTTTTCCACATCACCCTTCTTATACTTGCAAATACTCTTTAGATTATTTTTTTTCTTTTCTTTCATTATAGTTAACTCAGATATTGTGTAGTTCTATATTTAAAACCTTTGCGCTTCGGTTTTTTATATTTGCTAAATTACTTTATTGTTTTATTTTTGCGCCCTTAAAACCAAATCATTATAAATTTTTTAGAATTAAAATGTTCAAAAAACAAAAATGATAATGTTGAAATACTATTTAGGTAAAGAAATACCTCAATACCAATTAGCAAAAATATTATTTTTAAATAACTAGATAAATTCTATGGAACAAATTATTTATGCACTACCAATTATAGCCGTAATTGGATTTATTTTTATTATCTGGAAGTCTGCCTGGGTAAGTAAGCAGCAGGAAGGAAGTGCTAAAATGGCAAAAATTGCAAAGCACATAAGTGATGGTGCTATGGCCTTTTTAAAAGCTGAATACCGCATTCTAGCAGTATTTGTGGCTGCAGTAGCAGTTTTATTATTTTTAAAAAGCACCAATGAAACTACCTCTAATGGATATGTTGTAATATCCTTTATCTCCGGGGCTTTATTATCCGGATTGGCAGGGTTCATTGGAATGAGGATTGCAACCAAAGCAAATGTAAGAACAACATATGCTGCTCAATCATCATTAAACAAGGCTTTAGAAGTTGCATTTAACGGCGGTTCTGTAATGGGGCTTGGAGTTGTGTCGCTTGGAGTTTTGGGTATAAGCATTTTATTTTTGGTGTTTAATGGTATTTTTGGAGTAGAATGGGGATTAGAAACTGTATTAAACGTAATTTCCGCATTTAGTTTAGGGGCTTCTTCCATTGCATTATTTGCTCGTGTTGGTGGAGGTATTTATACTAAAGCTGCCGATGTAGGAGCCGACCTTGTCGGGAAGGTGGAGGCTGGTATTCCAGAAGATCATCCTTTAAATCCTGCAACCATTGCTGATAATGTAGGTGATAATGTAGGTGATGTAGCAGGAATGGGAGCCGACCTTTTTGAATCTTTTGTAGGATCAATAATTGCTGCCATGGTTTTAGGTGCCGCTTATGTTAGCTTACCTCCTTTTGAATCATCATTTGCCTTGGGGCCGGTAATACTGCCATTAACTATAGCAGGGCTTGGTATTTTAACTTCCATTTTTGGAACTTTCTTTGTAAAAGTTAAAGAAAATGGTAATCCACAAAAAGCACTCGATACAGGTGAATTGGTTTCTGCATTAGTTATGCTTGTGGGATCATTTTTCCTGATAAAAGCATTTCTACCTGAAAGTTGGGATTACGTTAATAATCGTGGTGAACTAATACATTTTACCTCACTAAACGTTTATTATGCCACTCTTGTGGGATTGGGAATAGGAATTGCCATTGGTAAGATTACAGAATATTATACTGCCACTGGTAAGGGCCCTGTAAGACGCTTGGTAGAACAATCGCATACTGGTGCTGCAACAAATATTATTGCAGGTTTAGGACTGGGAATGAGATCCACAGCAGTTCCTGTTATTGGACTGGCAGCGGCTATTATATTATCATACTATTTTGCCGGCTTATATGGTATTGCAATTGCAGCAGTAGCTATGCTTGCAAATACAGGAATTCAACTTGCTGTTGATGCTTATGGCCCCATTGCTGATAATGCTGGTGGTATAGCCGAAATGACGGAACTTCCTAAAGAAGTACGCCAAAGGACTGATAAACTGGATGCTGTAGGAAATACTACTGCAGCCATTGGTAAAGGTTTTGCTATTGCATCAGCAACACTAACCGCTCTGGCATTATTTTCTGCCTTTATGCAGCAGGCTAATGTTGTAAATATTGATATTTCCAAACCTCATATTATGGCAGGATTACTTGTTGGAGGTATGTTACCATATCTATTCTCCTCTATGGCCATGGGTGCTGTTGGAAGAGCTGCCAGATCTATGATTAATGAGGTGAGAAGACAGTTTTCAGATATTCCGGAACTTAAAGCTGCATTAGGCATAATGAGAAAATATGATTCAGATCTTTCAAAAATAACAAAGGAAGACAGAGCCATATTTGATGCTGCTGACGGTGCTGCTGAATATGAAAAATGTGTTGAAATTTCGACTAAAGCATCTCTTAAAGAAATGGTGCTTCCTGGACTATTAGCAATAATAGCACCGGCACTTGTGGGTTATTTAGGTGGAGCAGAAATGCTTGGAGGATTACTGGCAGGCGTTACAGCCTCAGGAGTTTTGCTGGCCATTTATCAGTCGAATGCTGGTGGTGCATGGGATAATGCAAAAAAAATGGTTGAAGAGGGTGTTACACATGAAGATATACATCATTCAAAGGGAGGAGATTCTCATAAAGCCACTGTTGTTGGAGATACTGTTGGTGATCCTTTTAAAGATACCTCAGGACCATCATTAAATATCCTATTAAAACTCATGTCAATTGTGGCATTGGTAATAGCGCCTAGTATTGCATTGGATGTAAATAAATCTCAATCCGATCAAACTCCGAAGGCTATAGAATACTTTATGAGTGAGCCGAATACTACTGAAGAGGTTGATAAGCCTACTTCAAATAATATTTCTAAAACAGTAAATAAGGAACTAATTGCTGAGGGTCTTTTAATGAAAGAGACTTTAGATAAAACCTATTTTTTAAAGCCGGAATATCCTGATATTTAATTATATTTATAAAAAAACGAAGAAAAACCCTCCGCTAATAATTGTTAGTGGAGGGTTTTTAATTATCATATTTTCTTTGAATATTTTTTAAATAGTATTTCCAGTTCAGTTTGATTTATGGGTTTTGATATATAATCATTACAACCTGCTTTAAGAGCCTTCTCCTTATCACCCGCCATAGCATAGGCAGTTTGAGCTATAATAATAACATCTTTGTTAAATTTACGAATCTCTTTGGTTGTTTCGTATCCATTCATACCAGGTAACTGAATATCCATTAGTATTAAATCGATGTCAGGGTTTTTCTTGCATTCAGATATTGCATCTATACCTGACACTACACTTTGTATTTTTCTTGCGTAGTCTTTAATAACGATGGAAATGAAATCCAATGAAATTTCATCATCTTCAACAACTAATATATTTAGTTTTCCACTTAAGTCACCATCATTTTTGGGTAGTTTATTATCTGACTTATAAACAGGGCGTTTTTTATTAACCAAATTGTAATCGATGGAAAAATAAAAAGTAGATCCCTTTCCTTCTTCGCTTTCTAACCATATTTTTCCACCCATCATTTCAACATAGGCCTTGGTTATCGCCAATCCTAATCCTGAGCCTTGTTTAGCTTGTTTGTCTTCTATATCTGCCTGAACGAAGCGGTCGAATACTGCTTGCTGTCTGAATTCAGGAATACCTATTCCTGTGTCGAGCACATAAAACACCAATTCAGTTTTATCTTCTTCAGTTTTTATTTTGTAACCAAATTCAATTATACCCTTATCAGTATATTTAATGGCATTTTTAATAAGGTTCGTTAGCACAGAATTGAATTTATCCATGTCGGTTTTAATTACAGAAACCTCTTCTATATTATTGTTTAACTGTAGTTTAACCCCCTTCTTCTCAGCTTCCGGTTTAAAAAATGAATAATAATAATTCAACTGTTCATTTACATTAACTTCTGAAACAGTATAACTTTCTAGCCCAGCCTCAATCCTTGAAATATCAATAATGTCGTTTACTGTGTTCAACATCCGGTCACCACTTTTCTGAATAATATCAATATATTTTTGTTGGTTTTCGCCAGAAAGATCTCGTTGCTGGAGGAGGTTTGTAAATCCCAGTATTCCATTCATTGGAGCTCGTATTTCGTGACTCATATTGGCCAAAAATGCTGACTTTAATCGGTCACTTTCTTCTGCTTTTTCTTTAGCTTTTATAAGTTGTTGTTCAACTCTTTTAAGTTCAGTTATATCTCTAGCTGTAACTACAGAACCTACAATTTCACCTTCATTATTTCTAATTGGTGAAAAATTGTAGCTCCCAAACCAACGTTCGCCAGTATCTTTTCTTTTCAGAATATATTCCTTGTTTGAACCTGATTCACCACGTAAGGCTTTAGATACAACCCACATTTCTATTGGAACAAACTCTTCATTTGTATGATAAACATCAAGAAACAGTGGGTATTCTTTTAAGGTTTTTACACATTCCTCTCTGTTTTTAAACCTATGGAAAGACACAAAGGCATCATTGAAATTGATAAAGTTTCCGTCAATATCTGAAATAAAAACAGCATCACTCATACTTCTTAGTGCTGCTTTTAGTTTTCCAGCAATAGATTCTGATGTATCTTTTGCTTTTTTCAACTCGTTTTCTATCTTTTTTTGATTAGATATGTCCACCTCTATACCATCCCAGCAAACAACACCATTAATAACTCTAGGTTGAGATACGTAATATGACCATCTAATACTACCATCAGGGTTTATAACTCTGCATTCGGTTCTGAAAACCGACATTTTTTTTAATGCTTCTTTCTCCTTCCTAATAAGGTCACCTACATCATCCGGGTGTAATTTCCCATAAACTAAGTCAGGGTCTTTCATTGCTTGTTCGGGGGTACAACCATATAATCTGGTAACAGTATCACTAATATAATTGAATTTTCTTTTGTCTTCATCAAGCATTGCAACCTGATATATCATACCATCCACAAAACTATTTGCAATTAACTTTAATTTTTCTTCACTTTCTTCGGCCTTTTGTTTTGCTTCAATTAACTGTAATTCACTTAGTTTACGTTTAGTAATATCGCTACCAAAACATGAACCTCCAATAACTTCTCCGTTTTTAATAATTGGATTAAATGAAACCTGAATATAAACAGTACCTTCCTCTGTCGGAACTGCGTCTTCAACAGTAAATTGCTCATTTGCAAGTACGCGATCGTATCGCGGCTTCCAGGTCGGTTGTAAAATTTCAGGTAGCGACTTAACCAAATTCATTCCCGGTTCAAGAAGAACACCAAATGTTTTAAGGAAGTCCTCTTTCATTGTATGGTTTATATATAGGATTTCATAGTTTCTGTTAAAAGCCCAAATTGTATTGTTTGTTCCTTCAATTATTGCTGTAATATTTGCTCTGTTTTCTTCAGCTTTTTGTTTTGCTTCCAGATGACTAGTAGTTCTATTTTCTACTTTTCTTTCAAGCTCTTCATTTAATTTTAAAAGTTTTAAATTTGATTTCCTCTTCGTTTGATATTGAAAAAACACAAATAATGCCGTAATGAAAAATATGATTGAGAGTGCAATAAAAATTGCATTTTCTGTTCTCTTTTTTTGAAGTACTAGGTTTTTCTCCGATTTTTGATTTAACTCTATTATTCTTTTCTTTTCGGATTTTTCAAATAAGAAATCACCCTCAAGTTGATTTATTTCAGCAAGTTGCTTCTCTGCAAGAATCACTCGCTCCAATTCTTCATATTTCTTAAAATATGCCAAGGCTTTTTTGTAATCCTGCTGCTTTTCAAATAATTCTCCCAGCCAATAATAGTTTTCAAGCATTACCTTTTTTAAATTAATTCCAGATGCCAGATGAAGACTTTTTTGAAAATAAATAAATGCTTTTCCATAATTACCAGTTAGAGTGTATAGTCTCCCCAGATTCTTTAAATTAACCTACTCCAGATTTTTAGTTTGATAGATTTGACTTTCTTTAATGGACAAATTGTAATAATGCAGAGCACTATCGTATTGATGCATATCTCTGTATACATTACCTATATTGTTCAAAGCAGCACAATGCCTCTCTTTAAGTGGTAAATTTTCTGGTGTAATATCTAAAGCTGATTTGTAATAAATTAAGGCTGAATCATTAAGGCCTTGGTACCAATAATAGGTTCCTAAGGAATTATATATGCTTGAAAGATAACTGCTATTGTGTTTTTTTGCTAAGTCAAAAGCCTGTCTATGATATTTAAGAGCTTCATCATCATTACCCAATTGCCTGTTAATGATTCCTAAATTGTTTAAAACACTAATAAAGCCAAAAGAATGATCTCCTTGTTGTAATATTTCATGAGCCTTAGTATGATATTCTAAGGACTTTTCTTTTAAACCATGATACCTGAATATGGTCCCCAAATGATCCATTGATAAAGCAGAACCTATTTGATTGTTAGTTGTTTTAAATATTGTATAGGCTTTTAAAAATGTTTCAAAGGCTTCATCATTATCTCCTTTATTTTCTTGCATGATACCCAATATCAACAGCCTATTTGCAATTTCAGTGGAGTCATTTGATAGATAGGCACTGTCAACCGATTGCTGAGCTTTAGAAACAGCCTCTTCATAACTATTTAGTTGGTATAAAAACTCTAGATTATTCTTTGCACAAACTGTATCATTTGGATTATTATTAAATGACAAGGAAGACTTATTGAAATCCGAAATTTCTGGATATAAGGTACTTAAGTTAAAGAAATAAAATAGTAGCAGCAAATATTCTTTCCAGGATTTCATAAATTGAAATTTTTTACAGAACCTTTATGCCAAATATATCGAATTATATTGATATTGATTAAAATATTATAGAAATTATTGTAAATGCGGATAGATTTAGGCTATTAGAATATGAAGTTGGGATTTAATTTTATTGCCTTAACAAAAATATTGACACTGATACATGTAATAAAACTTCAAAGTGTTTTTACAATGTTTAAACACTTTAAAACAAAAACCCCCGATAACCATTGATTATCAGAGGTTTATTGTGTTATTAGAGTGGTACCACCTGGAATCGAACCAGGGACACACGGATTTTCAGTCCGTTGCTCTACCTACTGAGCTATGGCACCATTGCTAATGGAGCGGCAAAAGTAATTATTTTTTTAATTTGTCAAAAAAAAACTTAAAAAATATGCTCTCTAAAGTGCATAAATGTAATTTTGCACCTATCTTTTTATGAAACTGCTTGTAGATATAGGGAATACGCTGATAAAATTCGCAATTTTTGAGAGCGATGAAATGATATATAAATCTTCGCTTGAAAACTTTAGCGAAGTAAATTTCAATGAAATAATCAAGAAATATAATATTAGTTCTGCCATTATATCAAGTGTCAGGAAAAATAATGATGAATTATTAAAGTTTGTTTCCTCTAAATTGCCTTTTATTTTTCTGGATCAAAATACAAAATTGCCCATAAAAAATAATTATCTCTCAAAAGACACTTTAGGAAAAGACCGATTGGCTGCAGTTGTGGGAGCCTCTATCTTATATCCTAACAAAAATGTTTTGGTAATTGATGCCGGTACCTGCATAACTTATGATTTCATTAGCAGCGATAAAATATATTATGGAGGAGCAATCAGCCCCGGGCTTAATATGAGATTGAAATCTCTAAATACATTTACTTCGCAACTTCCTTTAGTTACTTTACAGGAAAATACTATTCCTAACTTAACAGGAAATACTACAAATACTAGCATTTTATCAGGTGTAATAAGAGGTTTTGCCGGAGAAATAAATAGCATAATTGAGAGTTATTCATTGGAAAATAAGAATTTAAAAACAATAGTGACTGGAGGGGATTATAAATATTTTGATAAGTTATTAAAATATAAGACATTTGCAGCCCCAAATTTAGTATTTGTAGGTTTAAAGGGTATAATGGATTTTAATGAAAAAATTTAAATTATTAATAATAATAACTATAGTTGCATTTAGCAATATAGTATATGCGCAGAGTGGTATAAACTCTCCATATTCCCGTTACGGTTTGGGTGACCTTCATGGTGAAAATGTGAATGCCCAATTGCAGGGTATGGGTGGAATTTCTATTGGAATGAGCGACCCAACTCTTGTTAACCCTGGTAACCCTGCTTCATATGGAGCATTTGACACAACTGCCATAACCTTTGAGGCCGGAATAATTGGCCGACAAGTAAATCTTAGAACGAACCAATTATCAGAAACTTCCAGAGGAGCAACCCTAAATTATTTGTTAGTTGGATTTCCAGTAAATAAATGGTGGAAGACTTCTTTCAGTTTAATGCCTTACAGCACAGTAAGTTATAATGTAGAAATAGTGGTTGATATGAGTGAATATAATTTCTCAAACATCCAAAATTTACTTGTTGGCAGTGGAGGTATAAACCGAATAAACTGGGGTAATGCCTTTAAAATCGGAAAAAATTTCAGAGCCGGAATTGATGCATCATATATTTTTGGTAATGGTAGCAGATCATCAAAAATTTATTTTCTGGATTCCCTAAATATATATGGAACCAGCGTTGTAAGTAATACTCGTGTAAGCGATTTTATTTTTGATTATGGTTTTCAATATGATGTACATCTAAAAAATAAAGATGTGCTTACTCTTGGGCTTATTTATGCAAATCAATTTAGTATAAGTGCCAAAAACAATTATCTGGCATCTACCACAACAGGGGGTTTTTATGATGTAGTTGAAGAAAATGTAGACACCATTGACTATCGTCCTGATCAAAAGGGTGGTTTGATAGTGCCCCAGAGACTGGGTTTTGGTGCAGTATATAAAAAACCGGGATCTTATTTGGTGGGAGCTGATATTGAGTGGCAGGAGTGGTCGAAATATGCAGCCTTTGGTATTCCTGATACACTGCAAAATACTCTACGCATTTCGGTAGGAGGTCAGTATTTACCAAAGCACACAAATATCTCATCTTTATTTAAAAGAATGACATATCGCCTCGGTGCACGTTACGAACAATCATATTTAAAAGTAAACGGAAATACTATTGACGAGTTTGGTATAAGTTTTGGAGTAAGTTTTCCTATGAAGAAGTCAAAAACGGCTATCGACTTAAGTTTTGAAGTTGGGAAAAGCGGTACTTTAAAAGATAATTTGATACAAGAGAACTTTTTTAATATTAATTTTGGCATCAGTATTCAGGAAAATTGGTTTTATAAAAGAAAGTATAATTAATAAATATAAATCATGAAATTAAAATCGGCTATCTTTTTTGTAAGCTTTTTATTAAGTATTACAATTTTTGCTGGAGAAACTAAAATGAATCTGCCTCAGCAGGATAATGGAAAAAAATATGGTTCCGACAGCGTGACCTGTGTGATGAACCTATCCTTATACAGAGAGTTTTATAAGCAATGGAAAGGGAGTGGTTACAAAAACTCAGCAATTAATGATGCTCAAAAGCCTTGGCGATGGGTATTTGAAAACTGTCCACGTGCCAGTCAGAATATTTATCTTGACGGTGCAAATATGGTCGAGTTTAGGATTAAAAAAGAGAGCAATAAAGATGTGAAAAATGCTCTAATAGATACCCTAATGCTGGTTTATGATCGTAGATTAGAGTATTTCCCTAATGATTATAAAACTGGCCTTTCTCAACGTGGAAAGGTGCTGGGTTATAAGGGAACAGACTTGTATAAAGTTAAGCCCGAAGCAATAGAAGAGGTCTATAGTATCCTTAAAGAATCAGTCGGTTTAACAAAGCATAAAACAAAATCTGCTGTTTTTGTGTATTATTTCAGAGCCACTACGCAAATGGCTCAAAAAGGAAAAATTGATTCGGCAGTTATAGTTGATACTTATGATGAAGTTTCTCAATATATTGATAAGAACATTGACTATTACAAGAATAAAGGCAATGAAAAATATGAGAATATCTGGCTGAATGTAAAGGGAAATATTGATATTACCTTCGAACCATTTGCCAATTGTGAAGATTTGGTTAGAGTGTATAAAAAGAAATTTGATGAAACTCCAAATGATGTAGAATTGCTCACAAAGATTACTGATATTCTTGACAAGAAGAAGTGTACAGATGATCCTTTATTCTTCGAAGCAACAGTAAATCTTTATAAAGCACAACCATCTCCTGAAAGTGCATATATGATTGGAAAGATGTTGATGATTCAACAGAAGTTTAAAGATGCAATACCATATATGGAGGAAGCCCAGAATATGGAAGATGTTGACAAAAAACAGAGTGCATATATTTATCTGGCTGAAATTTATAGTTCTTTAGGTAGTTATAGTAAAGCCAGGAGTTTAGCTTATGAAGCAGCAAAAATAAAACCAGAAGATGGAAAGCCTTATGTACTTATAGGGGATATGTATGCCGCTTCAGCAAAAGATTGTGGTAATGATGATCTAACTAAAAAAGTTGCTTATTGGGCAGCAGTGGATAAATATGCAAAAGCAAAACAGGTAGATCCTGAGTTGACTGAAGCTATGAACAAAAGGATAAGTTCTTATAAAAAGTACTTCCCTGCAACAGAACTATTATTCTTCCATGCATTAAAAGAAGGAGATAGTTATACCGTTGGTTGCTGGATTAACGAGGTAACTAAAGTAAGGGCTTCCCAATAGGCCTAAGCCATAAATCATGGAATTAAAATACATAAAAAGCATCATTATGGCATTGTCCATGGTGATGCTTTTTTCTTGTGAAAACCCCATTGCAGAAGTCCAGGAAATCGCAAAAGAGGATACTCTTCCCTCGGTTTCAGCATTTAATATTGAATATGTAAGAACCAGTGTAGGAGAAAAGCAAGTTGTACTAAATAGTCCTCAAATGGACAGGTATACTGATAAGTCAAATGAATATTCAGAATTTCCTGAGGGATTTGAAATTACTTTTTATGATAGCCTGGGAAATAAAAGTTCATATATCAGAGCCGATTATGGAATCGATTATGTAAATAAAAAACGACTTGAAGCCAGAAACAATGTACTGGTTAAAAACCTTGAAACCCAGGAGCAACTGAATACTGAAAATTTGGTTTGGGATCGTAAACAAAAAATTATTTACAGCAATAGTTTTGTAAAAATTACATCACCCGACAAGGTAATTTATGGTGATAGCCTTTGGGCCAATGAAGATTTTAGTAAAAGAAGAATTCATAAAATTAAAAACTCTTATTTCGAAATAGAAGAAGACAGCATAAATTGACATAATTATTAATTAATCATAGACCAGCCTGACTTTCTTTTTTATTTATATTTTTACCACTTATTTAGTATATGGACGCTACGGTTTTTACCATAATATTAATGCTAATTTTTTCCGGTTTTTTCTCTGGAATGGAAATAGCATTTGTTAGTTCAAGCAGATTAAAACACGAACTTGACATTAAGAGAAATCTTCTTCCAGCCAGTATTTTGTCCATATTTTATAAAAATCCTTCACGATTTATCGGTGCCTTATTGCTGGGAAACAATATTGCGTTAGTTGTTTATGGTATTGCAATGGCAAAACTTCTTGAGCCATTAATTTATAATATGCTTACCGAAACATATGCCAGCGAATTTCTTATCCTATTAATTCAAACAATTTTATCAACCATTATAATACTTATCACTGCTGAATTTTTACCTAAAATACTTTTCCGTATAAATCCTAATCGCATATTGAGTATATTTTCTTTGCCTGTATGGATTTTTTATTTTGTTTTTTACCCTCTCATTTATTTATATATTGGAATAGCTGAATTGCTTCTGAAATATGTATTCAGAGTAAAACTCTCTCCCGAGCCCTATATATTCACGGCTCTCGACCTGGATGAATATGTAACTAACTTCAAGCCAGTGGGCGATAAGGATGATGAGGATGCACAGGAAGTGAGTACAAATATTCAAATGATACAAAACGCCATTGATTTTAAGAACCTGAAACTTCGCGAATGTATGGTGCCTCGTACTGATATCCAGGCAATTGAAATTAATGACGAAATAAAAAAATTAGTCAATATACTTACCGAAACTGGCCATTCCAAAATAATGGTTTATAAAGAATCAATAGATAATATTGTGGGCTATGTTCATGCAAAAGACATTTTTACAAAACCAAAGTCTGTTCAAGAAATAGTAAGGCCTGTAGACGTTTTTCCTGAGACAATGGCGGCCAACGAATTATTGAACTACCTAATAAAACAGAAGAAGAGTATAGTAGTTGTATTAGATGAGTTTGGAGGTACATCGGGAATTGTGACTATAGAAGATATTATTGAGGAAATATTTGGTGAGATTGAGGACGAATTCGACGTGGATGAAACCAATGAAAAAGTTATTTCAGAAACAGAATTTGTTTTTTCATCACGACTTGAAATAGATTACCTGAACGATAAGTATGAACTGGAAATTCCTGTTTCAGAAGAGTATGAAACACTAGGAGGCTTTATTATCCAGCATCATGAAGAAATTCCACAGGCAGGCGAAGAAATAGAAATATTAGACTTTCGTTTTACTATACTTGAAGCAAGCGATAAACTTATTGAAGAAGTAAAACTGGAACTGCTTAATCACAGTTAGGGGTAGTTTTATGCTGCAGATAGCATGTCAGTGGTGGCATTAACTTTTACCTTTAACCCCTATCCACAATTAAAATGGCGCTGAACTAGTTCCATTACTTTTTCATCATCACCTTGTATTTTACCTATGAGTCCTTCATCATTAAAACTATCAAGTTTTTTAGCAAGCATTTTTAAAAGAGTCTCAGGGAATACATTGTCTTTAGTATAATACTCTTTATGTGCAAGCAATAATTTCGCTGATTCAACACATGATGCAGGAAGATGATCAAGTTGTGCCAGTTTATCCTTATGCTCTTCATCAAAAATATTGATATCTACATAAGTTTCTTCTGCAATTTTCAGGGCGTTTTCCATTTCCAAACCTTCACGGGCAGCAATAGTAAGTCCTGCTAATAGTAAATAAATGTCAGCCGATCCATCAGGACTTCTAAACTCGACAGTTTGCTTGTCGGAAAAATCAATTTTACCACCCTTTTCCTGCGGGTTAACTTCATTTATCATATTAGTTGGGGTTGCCCATCCAAGAGGTACTCTAACCAATACTGATCGATTTCTGTCGCCCCAGCAAATATTTGTAGGAGCTTCCTGATGAGGTACTAAACGGAAGAATGAAGTAGGTGTCATATTTGCAAAAGCGGTGAGTGACGGGGCTAATTGCATATATCCTGCAATGGCATTTTTAGCAGTATTGCTTAGAACTCCATTTTCTATCATCTGGCTTTTGCTTTTCTTCATTATTCTGGTATGAATATGAAGTCCGCTACCTGCCTTACCAACGGTAATTTTTGGCGCAAAAGTTACTGTTACACCATATTGCATCGCTAATGTTCTAACTATCCACTTAGCTTTTACTAACTGATCGGCAGCATCATCCACGCTTGTGGGAAGGAACTCAATTTCATTCTGTTCATAAACAAATTCACCTTTAGTGAAGTTACCAACTTCTGAGTGACCGTATTTTATCATACCTCCCGACTCAGCTATCAGTTTCATTGCTTCTACACGAAAATCACCCCATTTTGAGAAAGGTGATGATTCGTGATATCCTCTTTGATCATCAGCCTTAAATAGTCCTTCATCACGACTGATAATATAATATTCAAGTTCTCCCATGGCTTCGAATTCAAAGCCTGTTCTTTAATTAAATGACTGATGCGCTTTCTTCAAAATATTTTCAGGAGCACCATCAAAAGGCTGACCATTTCTATCATAATATGAACATAGTATATTCAGGGCAGGGATTTCTGAAAAAGGATCCACAAAGGCTGTTTTATATCTTGGAATCACATAAAGGTCGCTGGAACCGGCCTCGATGAATGGAAATAAACTACTACCATCTACGCGCTCTCCTGCGCTTAAAATATTATCCAGATGATCAATGCTTCCAATAATGAAGTTCATGGTTTTCAAACGGCCATCCCAGGCTGAATATTTGAAGTTAACCATTTCAATGTCATTATCTTGTATATAGCGGATTAAGTCCTGCTTGGTAAACTCTGAAGCCGGTTTATTTAAATATTGAACCACCGGATTAGGGTTCATCGAAATCAAATCCTTCATGTGTTATCTATTTTAAATCGACATTAAAAATTGTCGGCGTTAAAAAATTAAGGGCAGCAAATTTATTAAATATTGGATACTATAAGCAATATTATGTTAATAAATTAACAATATGTACTCTTTACAAATAAGTTAATAAATCTCTATAAAATCTTCTAGCTTACAACTAGTTTAAAGCCAACACCATGCACATTTATCAGGTTAACAGATTCATCTTCTTTAAGATATTTCCTGAGTTTAGTAATATACACATCCATGGAACGGGCATTGAAATAACTGTCGTCGTACCAAATTTTATTTAAAGCTACAGAGCGATCCAGAACATTGTTAAGATTTTCGCACAACATTTTTAGCAGTTCAGCTTCTTTTGAGGTTAATTTTTGTTCTTTCTTATTGAAAATAAGTATTTGTCGATTATAATCGAAAGTATATCCTCCAAATTCAAAAATGCTGTTGTCCGGCTTATTTTCGTTTGCCTCATTATAGCGTCGCATTATTGCTTTTATGCGTAACAACAACTCTTCCATACTAAATGGCTTTGTAAGATAATCGTCGGCACCAACTTCAAAACCGGCAATTTTATCCTCTTGCATGGCTTTAGCAGTCAGGAATAATATTGGGATATGTTTGTCAATTTTTCTAATTTCTTTAGCCAATGTAAAACCATCCATCACAGGCATCATTACATCGAGTATGCAAAATGTGAAATCACCTCTTTTGAAATTTTCAAGAGCTTCTTTTCCATCAACGCTAAGTTGAGTTGTATATCCTTTTGCTTCCAGATAAGATTTGAGAATGCCACCCAAATTCTGATCGTCATCAGCCAATAATATGGTGTTTTTTTCTTTCATGATTTATTTTTTTGTTGGTAATTTAATTGTAAATATACTACCTTTTCCCGGTTCTGAACTAACACTTACCAGACCATTATGCAACTCTACTATTGCCTTAACATAGCTTAAGCCCAATCCGAACCCTTTAAAGTTATGAACGTTCCCAGTTGGAACACGGTATAATTTATCGAATATTTTTTTCTGATCGGAACTACTAATCCCAATTCCATTATCCTTTATATTAATTAATATATGACCATTTTTATTGGTAGTATTTATTAATATTTCAGGTTTTGAAGTATTGTATTTTATTGCATTATCAAGCAAGTTAATAATGACGTTTGTTAAATGTATTTTGTCGCCGTTTACCTGTAAATTATGAGCAAATAGTTTAGTTTGCAAATGACCATTTTTACTTTGTATCTGAATATTTTTGCTATTCACGGCTTTTGCTATGATATCATGAATATTAATATCACTAAGTTTAAGATTTAATTGGCCCTTATCAATTACAGCAGTTTGTAAAATTTGCTCAGCCATACTTCTAAGACGTTTATTCTCATCATTAATAACCCCAATATAATTATCGTATAAACTTTCCGACTTCTTAATATCATTATCTTTCAGGGCTTCACATGCAAGAGAAATAGTTGAAATAGGCGTCTTGA
Organism: Marinilabiliales bacterium; assembly: GCA_002869315.1. Lineage (GTDB taxonomy): Bacteria > Bacteroidota > Bacteroidia > Bacteroidales > F082 > BM524. The sequence goes on from PKTD01000151.1 coordinate 23,926, forward strand.
ACTCATGCGTCATATTATTTATGAAATCGTTCTTCATTACCGATAGTTTTTTCTGACGATTAATGGTTGCTATGCTAAAATAGAATGCAAAAATGATTACAATAAATAATACTATGGAAACGAAAAGTAAAATCCATAATTGATTTAATACATATCGTCTTTCGTTGGGGAAATATAAGAGCAGTTTATTAGGGAACCCAAAGGCCGGGCCGGCAAGACTATGATAATAACTTTCATTAATCAACTCATCAGGATATTTCCCTGTTTTCTGGAGTATCATTGATTTTGTGGCAGGACTATAAATACCAAACTCAAAATCGATATTAATATTTTTTTCAGCCAGAGCTGCTTTTATCTGAGTATTGATAAGTTCCTTTTTATTTATGAGAAAACTGGCCTCATCAACATCTGAAAAGTTAAAGTTAAGTTGTGACAGAGCTTTATTCGCCTTATCTGTAGATTGTAAAAGGATGTCTATATCCGTTTGTGAATGGATATTCTGAATTCCTTTAAAAAGAAGTTTATTCAGGGAATCACGAATGATTGTAATCTTTTTTTGCTGCAAATAGTTTTTTCTTTGCTTAGAAATACGCTCTTCAATCCTAAGGCGATCAAGGTTTAAAACAACCTTTCCCATAGACTGTTGTACATCTCTAAAAAAAACAGCCTGCTTAACTTTTATGGCATCTCTAATCCAATAAGCCTGTATCAACATTAAGCCTATTGTTGCCACACTCACTATTACAATTATTACAGATTGAGACCATTTAAACATTTAGCTAAATTAACACTTCAACGTATTGATTTACAGCAATTAACATTTCTTAACACTTGTTAGTTTTACTTAACTTTTATGTGTTTCAACAGCCTATATATTTGCAAGTGAATTTAAAGGTAAATTTCTTTTCCCGGTATCCCAAACTCCGGGAATAAAGATTCTGCTTATTTTCATAATTGTTGGTTTTTGGTAGCGGTCCTCCCCGGACCGCTCTTTTTTTGTGAACTAGTTTCATTTACTGAAAGATAAAATTAATAAGTATTTTCATTATTTAAAACTTAAAAAACTCTTTAACTTAGCAACCTCAAATTTTTTAAATTGATTAAACCGGATACCATACAAAGTATTTTTGAAGCCTCTCGTATAGAAGAGGTTATCGGCGATTTCGTTAGTTTAAAGAAACGGGGAGCCAACTATTTGGGCTTATGTCCGTTTCATAATGAAAAAACACCCTCTTTTTCGGTTTCCCCTTCCAAAGGAATTTATAAATGTTTTGGTTGTGGTAAGGCTGGAAACTCTGTGAATTTCATAATGGAGCATGAGCACTATTCCTATCCTGAGGCTTTAAAATGGCTTGCCAAAAAATATAATATTGAGGTTGAAGAGGAGCAGATGACCGAAGAAATGCAACAGGAATTCGACGAGAGAGAATCTATGTTTGCATTAAATTCATTTGTCAGCAAATATTTCAATGAAAATCTCTTTGAAAATTCTGAGGGTAAGTCGGTGGGCTTGAGTTATCTGAAGGAAAGGGGTTTTCTGGAATCCACAATTAAAAAGTTTGAACTGGGATATGCCATTGATAACTGGAACGATTATTCAGCTCATGCTGAAAAAAATGGCTATAAAAAGGATGTAATTGTAAAAACGGGTTTGGGAATTGAAAAAGACGACCGTCTAATCGACAGATTCCGTGGCAGGGTAATGTTTCCTATTCATAATCTAACGGGAAAAGTTATAGGCTTTGGAGGACGTATTTTAAGTTCCACAAAAACCACAGCCAAATATCTGAACTCTCCTGAGTCGGAAATATACCTCAAGAGTAAAGTATTATATGGCATTTATTTTGCCCGTACAGCCATTGTTAAGCAGGATAATTGCTATCTGGTAGAAGGTTATACCGATGTGATTTCAATGCATCAGAATGGAGTGGAGAATGTAGTGGCCTCGTCGGGTACATCACTTACCGTTGATCAGATAAAACTCATTAAACGCTTTACTCCCAATATTACCATACTATATGATGGTGACCCGGCCGGTATAAAAGCTTCTTTCAGAGGAATTGACCTCATACTCGCTCAGGGGATGAATGTTAAGATAGTACTTTTCCCTGAGGGAGAAGATCCCGATTCATTTGCTCAATCGCATCGTACATCGGAGATTACTGAATATATCACAACTCAGGCTAAGGATTTTATTAGTTTTAAAACCAACTTATTGTTGGATGAAACCAAAGGAGATCCCAGTGCAAGAGCTAAGTTGATAAAAGAAATTGTGCAGACAATCTCTCACATTCCAGATGGTATTGGAAGAACGGTTTTTATTCAGGAGTGCTCAACAATAATGAATGTACCTGAGCAAACCCTTATGAATCAGCTGAACAAGGTTTTAAGGGATAATTATCGAAATAAAACTTCCAGTCCTGAGATTAGAGATATTCCATTTGAGGAACCCAAAGTAAGGCGTGGTGAGCAACTACGCTTCGATCCTCTTGAGTTAAAACCCTTGGAAAATGAAGTTTTAAAATTGATATTAAATCACGGTAGTTCCAATTTTGTTTTGGAATTTGATCCAGAGATTTCGGGTGAACAAGGAGAAGAGGAGGAATTGAATGTCCTTGATTTCGTGATTGATGAACTTAACAACGACAATATAGAATTCACTGATGAAGTTAATAACAAGATTATCAACGAATTAAAAAAGATAAAATCGGGGGCTGAATTCAAACAATCAGATTTGATTAATAATAGTGATCCTGAAATCTCAAAAGCTGTAATAAACCTTATAACAGATCAGTATGAATTAAGTCAGAACTGGGAAAAGAATAAGATATTTGTTAAGAAGAGCGAGGATTTATTAAAGGATTATGTAATGTCGACTGTACTTTCATTGAAATCAAAACACCTTGCAAGACGATTGAGAAATATTAGCGAGGAAATGAAAAACACCAATGATGAAGCTGAATTATCCTTGATGCAAATGGAATACCATGAATTAAAAAAGATTTCTGCTCTAATCGATAATGAATTGGAGAGGACTTTTAATCATTAAACTGCCTTTGCCAGAGTTGCAGTTTACAAGATACAGGTGTTATTTTCGGTGTTATAGTATGAAATTTTTATTGTAAAAAGGATGGTTATCTAAAATCAATAAAAACTTGTAAATAGCCCTCATAAATTAAAATCTCTTTTTATCTTTGCCTCTCAATTATTGCCCGATAGTGTAATAGGCAACACATTCCGGTTTGACCGGGAAGAATCCAGGTTCGAGGCCTGGTTGGGCAACAAAAGCCTCACGACTGATAAGGAGTGAGGCTTTGTTGTTTCCAGTCTGAGAAGTTTATCCCGATAGGACTACCCCA
>PKTD01000004.1 GCA_002869315.1 Marinilabiliales bacterium
CTCACAAACAAATGATTCTATAGTTGCAAAACAGAAGTTAGATCAAATGGCAATAATGCAGATAAACTTCCTTAATGATCTTAATACAAAAGAATTAGAAATTAAGGAAAATCAAATTTCTCTTTATGAAAAGCAGCAACGTATTGACCTGATAAATTTTAGGTTTATGGTGTTTGTTGTTTTAGTAATAATTATTGCAGCAGTTTTAATAGTTTTGAGACAGCGAATGCAGGCAAAAGAAGATAAGATAATAAGGCATAAAAACCTTGAATTGCATAAAACTCAGCAAGAACTTATGCGAGCCGAACTAAAAAGTAAAGATAGTGATTTGGCAAATTTTGCTCTACATATTATTCAAAAAAACAATATGCTGAGTAAACTTACTGATGATTTAAAAGTACTTTCAAAGGAAACTGAAAATGAAACCTCAAGAAAGTTGAGAGATATTATTATGCACCTTAAACAAAGTCTGCATCTCGACAAAGAAATGGAAGAATTTCAGCAAAAAGTTGATAAGAATTATGCGGAATTTTTTAACCGTCTGAAAAATAAGTACCCATCACTTACAAAAAACGAAGAGAGATTATGTGCAATGTTGCGTTTGAATTTAAGTTCAAAAGAAATAGCCTCTTTAAATAACACTTCTTTAAAAGCAGTTGAAATGAGCAGGTACAGACTTCGCAAAAAATGTGGAGTTGAAAATAATCAGGAGCTTTCAGGCTTTTTAAATATGATTTAATGTATTGGTAGAGGTTGAAAATATATTAATATACATAAAATCAATAATATAAGTTTAAAGGTGTAGAGTTATAAGGAGACTTATTAATCTAATCATTTATATATGTAGAAGTCTTGTAGAAGTAATTTTAATTGTTAATTAATTCTAAAATTATATGTTTGTCCTGGATTTAACCAAAATCATAAAGAATGAAGGGAAATGTAACATTGCAACCTGAGGAGTTAATTAAGGGGTGCATAGCCGGCAAGAGGCCGGCACAAAACAAATTCTACGAAAAATACTCTCCAATGCTATTTGGTATAAGTTTAAGATATGCCAAAAACCGAACTGACGCCGAGGATATTCTGCAGGAAAGTTTTATTAAGATATTTAAATATATGAAAGACTTCCGAGCTGAAGGAGCTTTCGAAGGCTGGATGAGGCGAATAATAGTTACAACTGCATATAACTTCTATAAGCGTAAATCTCATATCATACCTAATCTGGAACCTGAAAAAATTACGCTTCCAGTTTCTGATAAAAATGAAGTAGTCTCGAAAATGTCGCACGACGAATTGCTTGAAATAATTCGAGGTCTGCCAAATGGTTATCGTATGGTTTTTAATATGAATACCTTTGAAGGATACTCTCATAAAGAAATAGGAGAAATGATGAATATATCAGTTAATACATCTAAATCACAACTTTCACGAGCTAAATCATCACTTCAAAAAACAATTTTAAATTTGTTCCAAAGGGAAGAACAAAAGATCCATCTTTCAATGATGGCTTGTTAGATATACAATTATTAATAAAATTATTATGCTATGAAAAAAATTTACTTATTGGCGATTTCGCTTTTTGTGGGATTATTTACTTATTCCCAATCAATGATTTCAGAAGACTTTAGTGGTAATATGCCACCTTCTGGCTGGAGTATCGATGGCTTCTCTTCGCAATGGACATCTGATGATAGTGAAAACGCTGGAGGGACAGCCCCTGAAGCGCATTTTACTTATACTAGTTCTATAGGTGTTTCCAGATTAGTCTCTCCCGAGGTTGATCTTAGTGGTTATAGTTCTGTAACTCTACGTTTTAAGCATTTTTACGATAATTATAGTGGTACTGATCCTGTATTAGGAGTTGCAACACGTTCTGGTGGTGGTGACTGGAATGTAGCATGGGAAATTGGTCCTTCAGGTGATGTTGGTCCAGAAACCCAATTGCTTGAAATTGATAATAGTGATGTGGGAGCAACTGATTTTCAATTTTGTATATATATAGATGGAAACTTCTATAATATGGATAATTGGTATATAGATGATGTTGAACTATATATACCTTACAGTCTTGATGCTGAACTAACTTCTATTAACACTGCTCCATTTGTTAGTGGCGCCACCGAGGTTTCAGGAACAGTTTCCAATTTTAGTGAGAACTTCATTGTTTCACTTGACATTAATTGGCAAGTAGCTGATGGCCCTGTAAATGAAACTAGTCTTGTAGGACTTGCTATAGGAACTGGTGATTCCTATGATTTTGTATTGGATCAACTTTTTGACTTTCCAATTGGATCATACGACTTAAATGTGTGGATTACTGGAGTTAATGGTGGAGATGACGATTTTGAAGGTAACAATTCACTTACCAAAACTATTACTGTAGTAAGTAATACTACCCAAAGAACACCTCTATTTGAAGAATTTACAAGTGCTACTTGTGCACCATGTGCATCTTTCAATTCAAGTTTTGTTCCATGGTGTGAAACAAATGCTGATGATATTGCACTTATTAAATATCAAATGAACTGGCCTGGTTCAGGAGATATTTATTATACTGAAGAAGGAGGCCAAAGACGTGGTTATTATGGTGTTAGTTATGTTCCGTGGCTTGTTGGTGACGGGTCTCAAATAGAAACCAGTATAAGTGCTGTTAATAGTTTCTTCAATTCCTCACTCGCTAATCCATCATTTGTTAGCCTTATAGGAACACACAGTGTAAGTGGAACTACAATAGATATAACTGCAACTGTGCTTCCATTTGCTAATTTTGAGAATGCTTTAGTTCATATAATAGTTTTTGAGAAATTGACTACCGGTAACGTTGGATCTAATGGTGAAACTGAATTTGAGCATGTTATGATGAAGATGGTTCCTGATGCTAGTGGTACTATTGTTGAGTTTACCGATCGTCAGCCTGTTACATTTACAGAACAAGTTGACTTAGCCAATACAAATGTTGAAGAGTTTGATGATCTGGGTGTTATTATTATAGTTCAGGATTTGGTATCTGCTTCTGTTTATCAGGCTGGATATACTATTGAAGATGCTGTGTTTGGAACCGATGCCAGATTAGATATGGTAGAATTTGATGGAACTCAATATTCAGACTTCGATTCTGATATTTTTGAATACAATATAGAACTACCTGATGGAACTGTTGACGTACCTGTTGTTACTGGAATACCTATGGAAGAAACCTCTACAGTAGTTGTAGTTCCAGCCACAGAACTTCCTGGTACTACTGTTATAGATGTATTTGCAGAGGACTTATCCTCTCATAACACATATACATTTAACTTCACAGTAGCTGTAGGTGTAGATGAAATTGCTAGTAGCAAAATTAAACTGTATCCAAATCCAAATAACGGACAATTCCACATTAGTGGACTAGATGCTAATGCCGATATTAATATTTACAATGTTTCCGGAAAAAAATTATATGAATTTGAAAATGTTAATTCAAAGGTTGATGTTTCAGGTTTAGTTAATGGAATATATTTCATACAAATTATTACAGAGGAAGGCATTGTAAGCAAACGCTTTACAATTAATAAATAAATTTTTTTTGAGTGTAATTAAAACCGTCTTGCCTTTGGGTGAGGCGGTTTTTTTATTAAAAAATTTTAATGATACTTGTTAAATGCCACTAAGTGTAATAAATTAGGTACTTTTGCACGATTTTGAAATTTATCGCTAAAACAATTTATATTAATGAAACCTACATTATTGATACTTGCGGCAGGAATTGGAAGTCGCTATGGTGGGATAAAACAAATGGATCAAATAGGTCCTTCAGGAGAAAGTATTATAGACTATTCTGTTTTTGATGCCATAAGAGCCGGATTTAAAAAGGTAGTATTTGTTCTAAACCCAAATATTATTGAGGACTTTAAGGCTGTTTATGAAAACCGTTTAAGTGGCAAAATAGAAACTGATTATATTTTACAGGAGATAACTAATATACCCAGTGGTGTAGTCTTTAATAAAGATAGAGTAAAGCCTTGGGGTACTGCACATGCTGTATTAGTAGCAAAGGAACATATTAATGAACCTTTCGCAGTTATCAATGCTGATGATTTTTATGGTAAAGAATCATATCAAGTTATGTCGAAATACTTATCTGAACTTGAAAATGATTCAACTAATTATTCAATGGTAGGTTACCGACTTAAAAATACGCTATCAGAAAATGGGAGTGTATCTCGTGGAATATGTAGTCAGGAAGATGGATACTTAAGTGATGTTGTAGAGAGAACAAAAATTTATCCAGAGAATTCGAAAATTGTATTTGAAGAGGAAAATAAAAAGGAATTGATTTCTGGAGAATCTATTGTTTCAATGAACTTTTGGGGCTTTAGTCCGAAATTTTTTAGTCAGATGGAAGGCGATTTTAGAGAATTTATAGTAAAAAATGCTGATAATTTAAAATCAGAATTCTATATACCTTTCGTTGTCAATAATCTAA
>PKTD01000094.1 GCA_002869315.1 Marinilabiliales bacterium
TAAAAGAAGTAAAAGGAATAATTAGCTAAACTATATAAAGGTGAGCCAAAGAATAAGAATTAAATTAAAGTCGTACGATCACAATCTTGTTGATAAGTCAGCAGAAAAGATCGCAAAGTCGGTAAAATCGACTGGTGCAGTTGTAAGCGGCCCTATCCCGATGCCTACTCACAAGAAGGTATTCACGGTAAACCGTTCAACATTTGTTAATAAGAAGTCGAGAGAGCAATTTGAACTAAGTACTTTCAAAAGACTTATGGATGTTTACAACTCATCATCAAAAACAATTGATGCACTTATGAGACTTGAACTTCCAAGTGGTGTTGAAGTAGAGATTAAAGTTTAACAGTAACGGCTTAAAGAATTGTAGAAATGTCAGGATTATTAGGAAAAAAAATAGGCATGACCAGTATTTATGACGAGAATGGAAAAAACATTCCATGTACCGTTATTGAAGCAGGCCCATGTGTCGTAACTCAGGTCCGTACGGTTGATAACGATGGTTATTCAGCTATACAGTTAGGATATGAGGATAAGAAAGAGAAGCACACAACCTCTGCATTAAAAGGACATTTTGCCAAAGCTAAAACAACTCCTAAAAAACTTGTAGCAGAATTTACACGTTTTGAAGAGAAGAAACAGTTTGGTGATGTAATTAATGTTGATGTTTTTAGCACCGGTGAATATGTTGATGTTGTTGGAACATCAAAAGGTAAAGGTTTTCAGGGTGTTGTAAAACGTTATAATTTCCGCGGAGTAAACGATGCTACTCACGGACAGCATAACAGACTAAGAGCCCCAGGTTCTATTGGTGCATCTTCATATCCTTCGAGAGTATTCAAAGGTATGAGAATGGCTGGAAGAATGGGCGGCAATAGGGTTAAAATGATTAACCTTCAGATAGTAAAAATTATTCCGGAAAAGAACATCCTTGTTGTTAAGGGTGCTGTTCCCGGACCAAATAATTCATACGTAAAGATAGAGAGATGGAGTTAACAGTTCACAATATTAGTGGCGAAGCCACATCAAAGAAAGTTACTCTGGACGATTCAATCTTCGGAATTGAGCCTAACGATCACGCTATATATTTGGATACCAAATTATTTATGGCTAATCAGCGTCAGGGAACTCATGATACGAGAGAGAGAAGCGATGTTGCGGGAAGTACTCGTAAAATAAAGAGACAAAAAGGAACAGGAACTGCACGTGCAGGGGACATCAAAAACCCACTTTTTAGAGGTGGTGGTAGAGTATTTGGACCTCATCCACGTAATTATGGTTTCAAATTGAACAAAAAGGTTAAAAGACTTGCTCGTACATCAGCAATTTCTTACAAACTTAAAGATAACGAAGTTGTTGTTGTAGAAGATTTCAAATTTGACAACCCTAAAACCAAGGAGTTTGTTAAAATTTTGAACAGCTTCGAACTTGAAGGAAAAAAGACCTTATTAGTTATTGATGAACATGATGAGAATATTACACTTTCATCACGTAACATTAAAGGAGCTAAAGTAGTTAAAGCAAATAGCCTTAACACATACGAAATTTTAAACGCTAACAAAATATTATTAGTAGAAAGTTCATTGAAAGCTTTTGAAGAATTGTTTTCAAACAAATAAAACTGAAAGATAATGAGCGTAATATTAAAACCGGTAATTACTGAGAAAATGACTGCCAAAGGTGAAAGCCTCAATCAGTACGGATTTATTGTTGACAAAAAAGCCAATAAAATCCAGATTAAAGCTGATGTTGAGGAACTTTACGGAGTACAGGTAGTTTCAGTAAATACTATGAACTATTCCGGAAAAAGGAAACAACGTTTTACAAAATCAGGAGTGATTTCTGGTAAAACAAAGAGTACAAAAAAAGCAATAGTTACAGTTGCTGAAGGAGAAAACATTGATTTTTTTAGCAACATTTAGGAGGTAGAAATGGCACTGAAAAAATATAAACCGACAACACCGGGTCAACGCTTTAAAATTATAAGCGATTACAAAGACATTACAACCGGCAAACCAGAGAAAAGCCTTTTGGCCCCTATGAAAAGATCAGGTGGCCGTAATAGCGAAGGTAGAATGACAATCCGCAATATTGGTGGAGGACATAAACAGAAATACAGAATTATCGATTTTAAAAGAGATAAGGAAGGTGTTCCTGCTACTGTTAAAACCATTGAGTATGATCCAAATCGTACTGCACGTATTGCCCTTGTATTCTACAAAGATGGTGAGAAAAGATATATAGTTGCTCCTAAAGGACTAAAAGTAGGACAGGAAATAAACTCAGGTAAAGGCGTAAGCCCAGATGTTGGAAACAGCATGTATCTAAGTGAAATTCCTTTCGGTACTGTAATTCACAATATCGAATTACGTCCTGGTCAAGGCGCAAAAATGGCTCGTAGTGCAGGATCATATGCACAACTAATGACACGTGAAGGTAAATTTGCAGTTATTAAATTACCTTATGGAGAAACCAGATTAGTTTTACAAACATGTAAAGCAACTATAGGTATGGTTTCTAATGCTGACCACCAACTCGAAAGATCAGGTAAGGCTGGTCGTAGCAGATGGTTAGGTCGTCGCCCACGTGTACGTGGTGTAGCCATGAACCCTGTAGATCACCTAATGGGTAGTGGTGAAGGAAGAGCATCTGGAGGTCATCCAAGATCCCGTAAAGGTCTTCCTGCTAAAGGATACAGAACTAGAGCTAAGAAGAAGGATAGCAATAGGTATATCATTGAAAGAAGAAAAAAATAGTTGAACGTTAATTAATAAATAATATGAGTCGTTCGTTAAAAAAAGGACCTTACATAGATATCAAACTTGATAAGAAAGTTATGGCCAATGTTGAGTCAGGTAAGAAAACCGTTATTAAAACATGGTCAAGAGCGTCTATGATATCACCTGACTTCGTAGGGCAAACCATAGCCGTACATAATGGAAACAAATTTATTCCTGTTTATGTTACAGAAAATATGGTAGGTCACAAATTGGGTGAATTTGCACCAACAAGACAATTTAGAGGTCACGCTGGTAAAAAAGATAAAGGTAGATAAAGAATTTAAAAAGCACGATACAATGGGATCCAGAAAACATAATAGTGCAGTTAAGAGAAAAGAAGCACGAAAAACACAATATATTGCTCGTTTACGCAATGTACCTACATCTCCAAGAAAGATGAGGCTAGTGGCTGATATGATTCGTGGAATGGATGTAGAACCAGCATTAGGAGTTCTACAGCACTCTCCAAAAGAAGCATCAGGGCGTGTTTACAAACTCTTACGCTCAGCAATAGCTAACTGGGAAGTTAAAAATGAAGGTGCTCGTATAGAGGACAATCAACTATATATCAAACAAATAATGGTTGACAGTGGCAGAATGCTTAAGAGAATCCAACCAGCACCGCAAGGAAGAGCTCACAGGATTAGAAAGAGATCAAACCACGTAACTATCATTCTTGGAAATCGTACTCAAGAAAATGTAGTTGAAGAAGTTAACGACACAACAAAAGAGAATAATTAATATTTAAGTATATAAGAATGGGACAAAAGACTAATCCAATAGGACTCAGATTAGGCGTAATCAAAGGATGGGATTCATACTGGTACGGTGGAAAAGATTTTTCCAGCAAACTTGTTGAAGACGATAAAATCAGAAAATATCTGAATTCCCGTCTTTCTAAAGCAGGAGTTTCCAAGATAGTGATCGAAAGAACCCTTAAACTTGTTACTGTAACTATCAATACCGCTCGTCCGGGAATTATTATCGGAAAAGGTGGCCAGGAAGTTGACAAACTTAAAGAAGAGTTAAAGAAGCTTACAGGCAAAGATGTACAGATCAATATATCGGAAATTAAAAGACCAGAACTTGATGCTAACCTTGTTGCTAATACTATAGCAAGACAAATTGAAGGTAGAGTATCTTTCCGTCGTGCAATTAAAACTTCTATTGCATCAAGTATGCGTTTAGGTGCAGAAGGAATTAAAGTTTTAATCTCAGGACGTCTTGGTGGAGCTGAAATGGCACGTACCGAACAATATAAAGAAGGTCGTATCCCATTGCATACATTACGTGCAAATATTGATTACTCTCTTGTTGAAGCACATACTACCTATGGAAGAATAGGAATTAAAGTATGGATCTTCAAAGGTGAGATTTATGGAAAACCTGAATTGGTACCAACTACAATTGGCGGAAGTAACAAACGCGAAAGTAGCGGTTCTAAAGGCGGAAGACAAAGAAGAAGAAGATAATTTAAATTGTAATTTTAAAAGTTAAATAGGATGTTACAACCTAAGAGGACTAAATATAGGAAGCAGCAAAAAGGAAAAATGAAAGGTAATGCCCAACGTGGTCATCAACTTGCATTTGGATCTTTTGGAATCAAAACTATGGAAGAAGCATGGATTACTTCTCGACAGATAGAGGCTGCAAGACAGGCTGTTACACGTAAAATGAAGCGTGAAGGGCAAATTTGGATTAGAATCTTCCCTGACAAACCTGTTACTAAAAAACCTGCAGAGGTACGTATGGGTAAAGGTAAAGGTGCTCCTGAATATTTCGTAGCAAGGGTTACTCCTGGACGTATATTATTTGAAGCAGAAGGCGTTCCAGTAAATGTTGCTAAAGAAGCACTTCGACTAGCAGCACAAAAATTGCCTGTCCTAACTAAATTTATTGTAAGAAGAGATTACACTGCCTAATATATATATTAAGATGAAACAGGAAGTAGTAAAAGAACTTAGCACAGCGGATATCAAGGATAGACTTGACGAAGAAAGAAAACTTCTCGTCCGCATGAAATTAAATCA
>PKTD01000318.1 GCA_002869315.1 Marinilabiliales bacterium
TTAGTTTTAGAGAAGAGAATCTACAAATTAAGCAGACAAAAAAAACCCTCCTGCTAAATAAACAGAAGGGTAGAATATTTTGTAAGCACTTAACTTTAATTACATTTAAGCACAGTTGTTATCTGATATTTAGCGGCTTCAACATTATTACCACCAGTAACATTTTTGTATGCGCTACAAGCAGCATCGGCATTTCCTGCTCCTTCCTGCGCCTGACCTAATTCAAAATAAATATCTGATTTATCATCTTCTTTCAACTCAAGAGCCTTATTTGCATTTTCAATTGCTGCAGAAAAATTCTTTGCTTTATTGTTTGCTATTGCTAAATAGTAATAAGTATTGGCACTTGGGTCAGCATAGTTTAATGATTTATTTAAATACTCAACTGCTTTGGCAGGATTGCTTTTTATTTCCAAAGCACCTGTATTGAAAAGTTCGGTAGCAGCAAGTTTTTTGGCTTTATCACCATACTTTTTTGCTTTTTCTTTTCCTTCAACAAGACTAATGGTTTTATCAGCATTTTCTAGCATTAAATCCAAATCGCCCTTTTCTTTGTATGCCATAGCCATGCCTAAGAATGTTTTATAATCTTTAGGGTTTATCTGCAGGGCTTTATTAAATTCCTCTATGGCCATATCTGGTTTTTCTTTTTTGAGCATAACCTGTCCGCTGGTAGTATAAATTTTACCAACATACATTGTGCTTTTTTTCGCTTTTTCGCTGTCGCCCAGTTCATTGGCGAGTTTTGCACTTTTCTCAAGCTGTGCAATAGCGTCTTCAAACTTTTTACCCTTATAAAGCGAAAGCCCGTTTCGGTAATACGCATTATTAAGTTGTTTCTCAATATTACCTTTAAGTACATCACCATCAGGTCCTACACTATTGCAAATTTCCAGTGCGCTTTCATAAGACGCAACAGCATCTGCATAAGCTTTGGCAGTATATTGTTCATTTCCCTGATTATATTTGCTTCCCGCATCATCAAGCGTTTGAGCGAACATACTCATACTTAAGAATATTGCTCCCAGTAAAATAAAACTCTTTTTAAACATTTTCTAATTTTTTGTTGTAATAATATTTGTTTCGGGCGGCGAATATAAATAAACTGTTGGTATTCAGCAAAACAACTTTGTTAAACATATTTAATAAAAAGTATTTTAGCCAAAAATTTAGTTTATGGAAGAAATTAAAAAGAAAATTAGCGACTCGGTAATTTTAAGCTGGGGAATACTATTTTTGGTAGGATTTGTTTTATCAGTTAACTATTACTTTTATGATGCTTTTTCAACCCTAAAAGAGCAACTGATACTTGAATTTGGATTGAGCAATACCGATTATGGTTTGTTTGTTTCTTTTTATTCCATACCCAATACCTGCCTGTTAATGGCAGTAATTGGGGGGATTATCCTCGATAAACTAGGCATACGCCGCACGGGATTTCTTTTTGTATTTTTTATGGCGTTTGGGGCTATGCTAACCGCTTACGGAGCATCTAAAATATATTCTTCCGGAGGAATTGGATATGATTTAATGTCTTCATTTTTACCTAATTATTCTCCTGAATTAAAAATGATGCTTTTAGGTCGTTTCTTCTATGGACTTGGTGCGGAAACCAGTATAGTTGTAGTAAGCAAAATACTTGTGAAGTGGTTTAAAGGAAAAGACCTGGCATTAGCATTTGGGCTGAAAGTTGGTTTTGGCCGACTGGGAACATTTGCTGCACTTAACATTTCTCCACGCTTATCCGAAGAAGGTGCCAACTTAAATGTTGCCATTTGGTTTGCAGCAGTGCTGGTATTGATGGGGTTACTGGCTTTTATTATCTACATAATGTTTGATTTAAAATACGACAAAGAGGCAGATTTAGCAGGCGTGGTTAAAGAGAAACAGGAAAGGTTTAAACTATCGGATATTGGAAAAATACTCAGCAATCCGGCATATATTTATATTGCGGCTATTTGTCTTACTTTTTATTCTGCTGTATTTCCATTCTTAGCCTTTGCGCCCGATCTGTTTCTGAATAAATATCAGATGACGAGTGTAGACAGTGGAAAGATAACCTCTATTTTACCTTTGGGGACCTTAATATTTACACCTCTTTTTGGGTTTTTAATAGATAAATACGGAAGAGCAGCTTCGGCAATGCTATTCGGGGCATTAATACTTTTTATTATTCATATACTTTTTGCTTTTACTCATATCACTCCAATAATACCAATGTTTTTACTGGGAGTATCATTCTCTCTTGTTCCTGCTGCCATGTGGCCTTCAATGGTAAGGCTTGTTCAGGAGAAACAGATAGGAACTGCCTATGGTCTTATGTATTCAATACAAAACCTGGGACTTTTTGCCTTTCCAATAATTGCCGGAAATATACTCGATCTTACCAATTCTGCTGATGCTGTGCAACTGAATTATACACCAACCATTATGATGTTTGCAGGATTAGGATTACTAGGGCTATTATTTTCCTTTTTATTAAAATCCTATGATAAGAGGAAGAAACTGGGAATGGATTTACCAATGAACAAATAAATCAACCGCACATAAAATTGATTATATTTACAACTCAAACCAATAATTAATGTAATGATAATCAAAATTATAGAAGCTTTACGCATAGCCGGAACTGCATTTGGTGTTTTCTGGGCTTATTATGTTGGCGAAACTCCTCAAGAAATTTTAAATGTTATGACTCCCTGGGTGGTAGTTTCTATTGCCGGAACCTCCGGTTTGGAGGGTTTGTTTTTTGGAAGACAAGCAGCCATTGAAAAAGGCTATGAACAAGGAAGTAATTATCAAACGCAGTCGGCGATTGCACTATTATCTTATGGCGTTATAGCCTTAGTGGTTTATTTTCTGAAATGGGGAACAAATGCCGAACTAACCATAGTTTTAGTCTTTATGTTTTTCACAATTTTCTCAGGAGTTAATCATGCAAGGTCGGTAATACAGGATAAAAATTATAAATGGGCCAACCTCAACAGACCGTTTTTAGCCGTATTGCTGACGGCTGTTTTATGGTATCCTGTGGTTGGGAGTTTCTAATAATTAAAGCGAATAGTTGGGATTAATCTCAAAATCACTACCCTCCGCGCTTGATTTTTTAAGACTTACTTCATATCCGTCAACTCTCTTAATTAGTTGTGTACCATCAACATGCACCTCTTCTACCACCCACTTTTTCTTGGCGAGTTTTCTGGCTTCTTTTTCGTTTTCGGCCACCACAAATACCAGATGATGATCTTCCATCAAATGATTTTTTCGGATTTTACCTCCAAGAAGAATTGCGTATAAGTTTTTATTTTCCATAGCCTTAGTTAAATCAATTAATTTGCCTGTAAAAGTATAAATATTATGAATTTTGGATAATAAAGTTCGATCCATATTTATTGCAAATCGATTTTATTTTCAACATAGTTTGTAATTTATCCGAAATTATTTTGTAATTTTAAGCCTTAACTTTTTAATTATGAGAAACTTATTAATAGTACTGTTCATTTCCTCACTAGCACTTAGTGGAATAACATGTAAAAAAACAACAGAGAGTATTGTTGATTGCACAATTCAATCACTTACAGCAGGGATGCATGCCGATCTGGATTCTGAAACTCCCAATCTTATGCATTTTAAATTTTATATTACGCTTACTGACGATTTTACCCTAGACCATAATATTAATTGGGATTTCGGTAATGGGGTAAAACTGGTATCTGATACTGCTGTAGATTATACCTATCCGCAATCTGGAACATATGAGGCCTCTGCAACTTATACTTTAAAAAAGGGTAGTGGCTCTTGTACATCTTCCACCACCAAGCATATAGTAATTCCGTAGTTTTTGTAATATGAGATCTGCTTTTATGCATTAGTACTTTTGTTATTTCCACATAAATGAAATATGAATTCTTTAGAATTGTTTAAGGATCAAGCAACCAGAAGAGTAATATTAAGACCAATATCAAAAGAGGATGTAGATGTGGTTTTTGCTTTTAATTCCAGTAGTGAGTCATTGACATATATTGCACGAGAGCCATTTAAAACCATCAAGGAAGCCCAAGATAAGTTAGACTTCTTTCTTGCAGGAAATGCTAATAAAACATCTTTTTGGTGGGTGTTTGTTTGCAAAGAAACAGGTGAAAAAATAGGTTATGGTGGTTTGTTTGATATTTCGGAAAAAGATAAGCGTGCAGAGATTGGATATGGACTAATAAAGCAATACTGGAATAAAGGCTATATGTCGGAAATACTAAAAGAGATCATAAAATTTGCATTTACGAACTTAGAATTACATAAAATCTATGGTGTTGTCATTAAAGGTAATATTGTCTCTCAAGGTCTTTTGAAAAAGAATGGCTTTGTTAGGGAGGCCTACTTAAAAGACCATTCCTTTGCCAGGGGCAGGTATTTTGATGAGATGGTTTATGGTTTGTTAAACGAA